>JAUIEE010000209.1 GCA_030428965.1 bacterium
CCGCCCCCTCAAGCGATCGAGGCCAGCCAGCCGATGAGTCGGCATGGCCGAAAAAGGGGATATTCGCTGCTTCACCTGTGGCTTGCCGACAGGGGGGACCTCACCGCGCTTCAACACTCTGGAAAGCGGGGAGCTGTGTCCTTCCTGCAGGGACCGTGTGCTCGAGGCAGTCGGCCCGGCGCTGCCCGAGGGCAGCGAGCCAGAGGTCGAAGAAGAGCCCCGCCAGGGGACCTTGTTCGGAGCCCAGCTGCGAGTCGTGAGGGATGATGAGGACGAGCTCGAGGAGCACTCGGACGAGGACGAGGGCTACGACCGCCCCTGGGGGGCGTGATACGCGGCCAGGGCGTCCCGGATCCCCCGCGGTAGAAGGGTCGGCTTGCGGTCGCCCGTCAGGTTGACGCAGGCCAGTTCCGTGTGGCCATCTGCGATGTGGGTGCCGTCGCCCGTGCGCTCGATGCGATAGCGGAACGAGACCGAGGCGCCACGGATCTCCTCGATCCAGGTCAAGACCCGAATCTCGTCCCCGTAGAACAGCGGAGATCGAAAGCGCAGGTCCGCCTTGCGCACGACGAGGGCCTGGCCCGTGCGTTCGAACTCGTGGTAGGGGTAGCCGGCCGCCGCCATCAGCCGCGTGCGAGCCTCTTCCATGTAGACCAGGTAGTTCGCGTGGTAGACGACCCCCATCTGGTCGGTCTCCGCATAGCGGACCCAGATCCGGTTTTCGTAAGGCTCGGGCATGGGGGCCTCTCATAACCCTTCCAGGACCACCCGGGGCAGAAAACCGTTGGAAACCGGGGCGAAAGCCAGCCGGCCATGGGCAGGCTGTGCGCCCCTCGCTAACCTCTTTGGCCCCATGGCACCCGGATCCAAGAGCGAGCGCAGCGGCGACCCCATGGTCGCCACCCTGCTCACCTGGTTTCTGCCGGGAGCCGGCCACCTGTACCTCGGTCAGGTCACCAAGGCCGTGGCCGCCTTCGTCCTGATCGAAGGCCTCTACGCCCTGGGTTGGATGCTCTCGGGCGGCCGTGCCTTCGAGTTTCTCGATCCGGAGCTGCGCGGGCTGTTTGCGACCGTGCTCACCCCCGAGATCGGCAATCTCGGGGCGATGATCGCCCAGGTGCGTTACGTGGGCTTTGGCAACGGGATACCGAGCCCGTTTTCCGACACGATCCACTGGGGCAGCTTCCTCTGTGCCCTCAGTGGCATCGGCAACGTGTGCTGGATGGTGGATGCCCACCTCTCCGCCCGCACCCCCTCGCGCGCGAAGGGCTCGGGCCTGCCCCCGGGACTCTTGATCTTCGCCGCCTGGGCCTTTCCTGGACTGGGACACTTCCTGCAGGGACGCAAGCTCAGGGCCGTGCTGGTGTGCGCGCTTCTCCTGGGGCTGTTCGTGCTCGGTACCCTCATGGCCGAGGGCTCGAACCTCAGCCGGGAGCGTCACTTCTACTACTGGTCCGGTCAGTTCCTCCTGGGGCTGCCATCCCTCTTGGCCGAGGTCCTCTCGGGCAGGCCGCCGGTCACGGGGGAGCTCTCCCTGGGAGACGTGGGGTTGTTGTACGCCAGCATGCCGGGCCTCCTGAACGTGCTGGCCATGCTGGACGTGCACGGGGTGGCCGAGAAGCGCTGGTTCGCCTCGCCGAAGGAATCCGCCCCCAGCCCCTCCGGGGCCCAGTCCCTGGGGGGAGAGGTGAGCGGATGAGCGGCTTCTTCGTCCACGTGCTCCTGTTCCTCTTGCTCTCGGGCGCGATCGTCACGATGGGGGCCTTCTATTCCGAGCCGGACGACGGCCCTGCCCTGCGCAGCATCCCCAAACGCTATGCGTTCTTCGTGGTCGCCTGCGCTGGAGTTGCCGTCTTGATGCTGATCCTCGAGTACCTGTTCGCCTCGGTGCGCTAGCAGCTCACCGAGAAAGGCACTCGCTGTCCCCGCCGAGTCGCGGCCCCCGAAAGCTCCCGGGATCCACGCATTCGTGGTGCTTCCGCTGGCCTCATCGCGGCGGCTCGGGATTCAGAGCTCTCAGGCGGATGCTAGGGGGCTCGGGTAGGGAGCCGCCAGAGGCCTCCCGGCGCGCTGACGACCTGGTCCCGGAGTTTGAGCTCGACCAGGTCCACCAGGACGTCCTGGACCGCCCGCTTGGCTCGAAGGGCCAGTTCTTCCGCCGTGAGCGTTTCACCTTCCAGCAACTTGCAGAGAGGATGGGGCCTGGGCGACGCCTTCTCCTCGGGGCTGGTCTCCCAGCCGAGCTCGGCCAGCAGTTGTGCGGGGGACTCGATCAGTCCTGCTCCCTCCCTCAGGAGTCGGTGACAGCCCCGGGCCATGGGGTGGTCCACACGTCCGGGAAGCGCGAAGACCGCGCGCCCCTGTTCCCCCGCCCAGCCGGCAGTGATGAGCGAGCCTGAGGCCGCCGCCGCCTCGACCACGAGGACGGCCTGGGACAGGGCCGAAATGAGTCGATTGCGCAGCGGGAAGTGATGGCGGCGGGGAGGCGTCTGGGGTGGAAACTCCGAGAGCACGAGCCCTTCCCGTTCGGTCTTCTCGACCCAGGGGCCCTGGGGCCAGGGACGATCGACCCCCGAGCCCAGGACACCTATCGTCGTGCCCCCCGACTCCAGGGCTCCGAGGTGGGCGCAAGCATCGATGCCCCGGGCGAGCCCGCTGACGATGACGATGCCACGGGCGGAGAAGGCACGGGCGAAGCGGTGGGCCTGGGCCTCGCCGTAGGGGGAGGGGGAACGGGTGCCCACGAGGGCGATGCGCGGACGCGGGTCGAGGAGCCGGATGTCCCCCCGATACCACAGGGCCGACGGAGGGGCATCGATCGTGTCGAGTTCCCTGGGCCAGCCGGGGTCACCGGGGCCGATCCGTTGCGCGGGGGGCTGGTCCACAGGCGAGGGACCTGCCGGAGGCCCGCAGGGTTACCGTGAATCCGTGCCCCGTTGCAACGAGAGCACCGGGCGATCGTGCTCGGGGAAGGGGACCGCTGTGTCCTGGCGCAGGAGAGGCGCCATGCAGCGCCGCATGTCCTCGAGCAGGGCAGCCACGTCGACCCCCAGATGTTGCGGCAAGTACTTGCCGAGGAACTGCCGGTGCCCGCGCTGCAACCGACGCGCCCCTTCGAGGTTGCCCTCCTGGAAGTGGTGCAGGGCGATCGAGGCCTGGATCAGGCCCTTGAAGAAGTCGGCGTCCGGGCCCTGGGTCTGTTCCCAGAGATCGTCCAGGACCTCGTGGGCGGCCAGGTACAGGCCGCGGTTAAAGAGGTCGGCCGCGGCCGTGAGCGCGATGGTCACGCTGTCGGTCCCGCGGCCTTCCATGGTTCGCCGTGCGTGGAGCTTCTAGCTCTCGGGAGCGCCCGCGCCGGCTTCGACGGGCTCTTCCTGGGGCGTCTCGTCGTCCACCGGAGTGAAGGTCAAGGCCTCGGCCTCCCCGGGGTCTCCGTCCACGGAGACCGCCAGGTGCACCTTCAGGTCCTGGCCCAGCTTCAGCACCTCTTCCGCCATCGGGTCCTCGATGAACCTCTCGATCGCTCGGCGCAGAGGGCGCGCACCGTAGTCCATGTTGAAGCCGCGCTTGATGAGGAACAGGATCGCCTGCTCGTCGACGTCGAGCTGCATGCCGCGTTCCTTGGCGCGCGAGAGCACCTCTTCCAGCTGCAGGTGCACGATCTTCTTGAGGTCGTCCTCGCTCAGCGGGTTGAAGACGATCAGTTCGTCCACGCGGTTGAGGAACTCGGGACGGAACTGCCGCTCGACTTCGGCCATCACGTCGGCGTGAAGCTTCTTGCGCATTTCGTCCTCGCTCTCGCGGACGGCCTGCTTGCCGAAGCCCAGTCCACCGCCGGCGGTGATCAGGTGCGAGCCCAGGTTGCTCGTCATGATCAGGATGCAGTTGCGGAAGTCGACGTGACGACCGAACGAGTCGGTCAAGCGTCCCTCTTCCATGATCTGCAGCAGCATGTTGAAGACGTCGGGGTGGGCCTTTTCGATCTCGTCGAGCAGGACGACCGAGTACGGACGACGGCGGACCTTCTCGGTCAGCTGGCCGCCCTCCTCGTAGCCGACGTAACCCGGGGGCGCGCCGACCAGTCGAGAGGCGTTGTGCTTCTCCATGTACTCGCTCATGTCCAGGGTGATGACGGCGTCTTCGTCGCCGAACATGAACTTGGCGAGCTGCTTGCAGAGGTAGGTCTTTCCGACCCCCGAGGGGCCCAGGAAGATGAAGGAACCCATCGGGCGACGCGGATCCTTGAGGCCCGAGCGGGAGCGGCGCACGGAGCGGGCGATGGCCTTGATGGCGTCGTCCTGGTGGATCACGAGCTTGGCCAGCTCGTTCTCCATCTGGAGCAGACGCTCGGCCTCGGCCTTCTCGAGTCGCGTCAGCGGCACGCCCGTCATCTTGGAGACGGTCTCGCGCATGTCGTCGACGTCCACCGTTCCCGAAGACTCGTTCTGCGCCTGTTGCTTGCGCCACTCCTTCTGTTGCTCTTCCCGCTGCTTGCGCAGCTGATAGGCCTCGTCACGCAGCTTGGCGGCGCGCTCGAACTCCTGGTTGTGGACGGCCTCTTCCTTGGAGCGGTCCAGATCGTCGATCTGAACGTTGACCTCCTTGAGGTCGGGAGGGGCCACCATGTTCTTGAGCCGCACGCGCGCCCCGGCTTCGTCCATCACGTCGATGGCCTTGTCCGGCAGGAAGCGGTTGGTGATGTAGCGCACGGAGAGATCGACCGCCTCGGCCAGGGCTTCGTCCGTGAACTTGACCCGGTGGTGGGCTTCGTAGCGGTCGCGCAGGCCCTTGAGGATGGCCACGGCCTCGTCCGGGGTGGGCGGATCGACGTTGACGGACTGGAAGCGACGCTCGAGGGCGCCGTCCTTCTCGATGTGCTTGCGGTACTCGTCCAGGGTCGTGGCGCCGATGCACTGGATCTCGCCCCGGGAGAGAGCGGGCTTGAGCACGTTGGACGCGTCGATGGCGCCTTCGGCTCCGCCGGCGCCGACCAGGGTGTGCAGTTCGTCGATGAAGAGCACGACGTCGCGCACGCGGCGAACCTCGGTCATCACGGCCTTGATGCGCTCCTCGAACTGACCGCGGTACTTGGTGCCCGCGACCATGAGGGCGAGGTCGAGCACGACGATGCGCTTGTTGCGCAGGAGCTCGGGCACATCCCCGTCCACGATCTGCTGGGCCAGCCCTTCGACGATGGCCGTCTTGCCGACCCCGGGCTCTCCGAGGAGCACGGGGTTGTTCTTCGTGCGCCGAGAGAGGATCTGGACGACGCGCTCGATCTCGTCGTCACGGCCGATGACCGCGTCGAGCTTGCCTTCGCGGGCCAGCTCGGTGAGGTCTCGTCCGAAGGCGTCCAGTGCCGGCGTCTTGCTCTTGCCGCCGCCCCCGATCGGGGTCTCTCCGGACTCTTCGTCCTCCTCTTCACCGGGCTCCGCTCCGAGGAACTCCAGGACCTCTTCGCGCACGTCCTCCAGCTTGACCCCCAGGTTCGTGAGGACCTTGGCGGCGATCCCTTCGTTCTCCTTGATCAGTCCGAGCAAGAGGTGCTCGGTCCCGATGTAGTTGTGCCCCAGGTTGCCGGCCTCCTCCATCGACAGCTCGAGCACCTTCTTGGCGCGCGGGGTGAAGGGCAGCTGGCCCATGGTCACCATGGAAGGACCCGTCTTCACGAGCTTCTCGACCTCGGTGCGAATCTTCGCCAGGTCGATCTGCATGTTGCGCAGAACGTTGGCGGCGACTCCGCTGCCTTCCTGCACGAGCCCGAGCAGGATGTGCTCGGTGCCGAGGTACTCGTGGTTGAATCTCTGGGCCTCCTGGCGAGCCAGGTTCATGACCTTCTTGGCGCGATCGGTGAAACGATCAAACATGACGGTGCGGTCTCCGAAAGGGCGGTCCGAGCTAGGGCAGAGGGTTGCCGGAGTCGGTAGGCAGTATGGAGGGATGCTCGGGGTTGGTCTCTAGGTCTTCGGATGTACGGGGGGGCCGGGTTAAATGAGGTCGGAATCGATCTGGGTTTGCCGCGACGCCCTCCGGACGCTGGAACGTCGAAAAAAGTGCCTTTGCCCGCGATTATGGGGCCTGCTGGCGCCGTTTCAACGCCACCAGGCCCGGGAAGGATCCCACGGGGCCTCACGGCCGCCTGAAGGATCTCATTGCAGCGCCTGGATTTCGTCCCGCAGGCGGGCGGCGCTCTCGTAGGCCTCTTCCCGGACGGCCTCTTCGAGTCGGGCCTGAAGCTGGGAGAGGTGCTCTTGCTTCTTCCACTCCGACTCCTTCATCCCCGGCAGACGCCCGTGGTGCTCGGTCGCGTTGTGGATCCGCTGCAGGAGGGGGGTCAGGTGGGCTTCGAAGACCTCGTAGTCCCGGGGACAGCCCAAGCGCCCCTTCGATCGGAACTCGGACAGGGTCATCCCACAGTCGGGGCAGCTGAGCCCGCCTTCCTCGCGTGCCTTGCGCGCCGACTGCTGGATCAGCTTCCAGATCTTGACCATGCTCTTTTGCACCACCGGTGCATGGGGCAGGTTCAGGTTCTTGGCGCAGTCCTCGCACACGAGCCGCTCCTCGACCGAGAGGTGCCCCTTGGGGTCGGCTTCCGACGCCTCCCAGTTCTCCTTGGGAATCTCGGTGATCCGGATCGTGGCCGGGTTCTCTTTACAGATCTGGCAGACCATTCGCAGAGGCGATCTAGCGGGATCGGCCCTTGGGATGCAAGAGCCTCTCCTTCACCTATAGCCCACATCGGCCCACAGGTCGAGGGACACGATCGGTGTCCCCTCCCGGGAGCGAGGCGAGGCGCTCACGGTGCCGCTGGAGGCACCTCAGGGTCGGGAAAGGAGCCCCCGGACCGCTCGGCCAGGGCGAGGGTGATCTTCTGCTGGATCAGGAGCAGGCGCAGCTCCTCGGTCCCCCCCGCCAGGAGCCGTGTCAGGACGGCGGCGGTCTCGGCCCCCGGCTCGACTCCTTCCAGGAGGCTGGTCAGGTCGGGAGCCAGCGGCAGTCGACGGGAGCCCAGCGGGGTGAGGTCCACGTCATGGGAGCCCAGGACCATCCGTGCCCTGGAGGGGGAGCAGGAGGCACGCTGGGCCAGGGCGGAGTCCGCCTCCAGGGCCGCGAGGACCACGTGGGCAGGGGAGATGGCGTCCCGCTCGAGCTGGCCTGCCGCTCGGCAGGCCAGTCCCAGGGCGCGCCGGGCCGCTTCGGAGTAGTGTCGCAAGAGAGGTCCTTCCCGGGGCAGGACCTCGCCCTCGGCCCGGGGTGGCACCGGTTGCAGGTCGTAGCCGGCCTCGCGCAGCGCGCTCTGCTGGGGCTCGTCCAGGGCCCGGAAACTCGAGGCCAAGAGGTGCTCGGGCTCGACCTTGGGGGCGCCGGCCCGGTGTGCGTCGGAGCGCGCCTCCTCGAGGACGTCGACGGAGCGGACGGAGAAGGGCAGGGAGCGGCTCGATGCGACCACCAGGATGCCCGGGCAGAGGGCCAGCACTTCCTGGGCGATCGTGGCAGGGTCGGCGAAGGCGTGCAGCACGAGGCGCGTGGCTCCAGCCTCCTCGTCCAGGAGCAGGGCGTAGAGGAAGTGCTCGCTCGAGACCTCCTCGGCGTGCAGGCGGTGGGCCTCGCGTGCCGCCCGCTCGAGGACGTCCCGCGCGTAGGGGGCCAGCCGATCGGCGATCCCCCGCGTCCTCTCGCTCAGTTCCAGAACGCTCATGGGCTGCTCCGTCCTTCGGGCAGGAGCTGGCGGAATTCCAGGGCGCGTGCGCGGAAGTTCGGGTACGCGTCGAAGCTCGCGCAGGCCGGGGAGAACAGGATCGTGTCCCCGGGACGAGTGTCCTGGAAGGCGAGGTCCACGGCCTGTTGCAGGTCCTTGCGTACCTGGCACGGGACGCCCGCGGCGTCGAAGATCAGGCGCAGATCGGGACCCGATTGGCCGAAGGCGATCACGCGCGCCTCGAGCCGCTTGGCTTCGGCGAGCACCGGTTCCCAGGAAAGCGCCTTGGCCCGACCTCCGCACAGGACGGTGGTGCCGTGCGGAAGCGAGCGCAGCACCGAGGCGGTCGAGTCGGGGGTGGTGGAGACGCCGTTGTCGATCACGTGGCGTTCGGCTCGGAGTCCGAGGGGCTCCGCCCGATGGGAGAGGCCGCCCAGGCCCCCGAGACAGGTCGGAAGGCGCTCGGCGGGCGTGCCGATGAGGTGCGCCACGGCCAGGGCCACGGCGGCATTCTCGCGCTGGAAGTCCCCCGGCAGGTGGAGGGCTTCCAGGGGGGCTAGTGCCGTGTCTCCGAGCCAGAAGCCGTGCTCGTCGTGGCGGATGTCCGCTTGCGGGCCGTGGGCCAGAGCCTGGACGTCGCGACCGGTGCGCCGGACCAGGTCGCGGAGCCGGGCGGGATGGACGAGGGTGCCCCCGGGCCGAACGAGGGAGCAGATGCGGGCCTTGGCCTCGTAGTAGGCTTCGGGCGAGCCGTGCCGTTCGAGGTGGTCGGCCAGGACGTTGGTCACGACGGCGATTTCGAGCACGTTCCCCAGGTCGGCGGAGAGTCCTTCGAGCTGGTAGGAGGACAGCTCGACCACGCACACGTCGTCGGGGGCGATCCTTGGCAGGCTCTCGAGCAGCGAACCACCGATGTTGCCTCCGAGGTGAGCCCGCTGTCCGCCGGCCTCGAGCAGCCCGTGCAAGAGGTGGCAGGTCGAGCTCTTGCCCTGGGTCCCCGTCACGCCGACGACGCGCGCCCGGGCGGGGTCAGCCCCTGCGCCTGGAGCGCCGCGGCGCCGCTGTTGATCGACTCGGTGCTCGGCGGGCGCCGGCTGCTGGGCGTGGTGCAGCCACCCCAGCCCGCGCGCTCCCTGGTCGAGAGCCTGATCTCGGCCCTGGGTCCGCCCCTGGCCGACGGCAAGGCCGTGATCTCGATCGCGGGCGAGACCGGCAG
>JAUIEE010000631.1 GCA_030428965.1 bacterium
GTCGGGCTCTCTCGACCCCTATTCCGAAAGGGCCCCGCGCCTTACCCTGGCCCCCGTACCGGATAGGACTCCGGCCTCTCGGACGCGGCTCCGGGCAGGACATCGATCCGAATCATGAAGCTCATTTCCCCTTACCTCTCGGTCCGCCAGCTCATCGAACGGCGCCTCGAGGGAGTCGGCCTCAAGTGGTTCCGCACAGCGGCGGACGAGATCGCGCACGGCCTTCCCGATGCGCGCTTTTGTGCCTTGCTCTCCCTCGCCTCACGGCACGCCAAGAAAGAGCGGCTCGAGCCCACCGACAGCGAGCGCACCGGCCTGGGCAAGGCCATCGAGGGGCTCGACCCCGAGCCCTGGACCGTGCTCGAGACCCTGCGCATCGGTCTGGTGCTGGCACGGGGCGACCTGAAGGAAGAGTCCGCCGTGCTCGCGATCGAGGAGGCGTTTCGCTACGCCGATGAAGGCGAGAGTCGCGCGCTCTACCGGTCGCTCGCGCTCCTGCCCGATCCGGAGCGCTTCGTCTGGCGCGCCGGGGAAGGGTGCCGCAGCAACATGCGCAGCGTCTTCGAAGCCGTGGCCCTGGACACTCCGTTTCCGGTGCGCTTCTTCGATGACATCGCCTGGCAGCAGGCGGTCATCAAGTGCATCTTCATCGAAGCGCCCCTGTGGCGCATGTGGGGCCTCGATGGACGCCTCTCCCCGGACCTGGCTCGTATGGCGCTCGACCTGGCGGACGAGCGACGCAGTGCCGGTCGCCTGGTGCAGCCCGATCTTTGGCTTTGCCTGGGGGAGCACGGGGGCAAGCGCGCACTTCAAGCGATTCAGGAGGAGCTGGACCCGGCCAACCCCCATAGAATGGGCCGCTGCGCTGCCTCCTACGCCCTGATGCGGGCCGGCAAGTCACGCCAGCTCAGGGGGCTGCGCAAGGACGAGCAGGATGCCGCGGTGGAGGCCGCGATGGCAAAGGCCTTGGACGGCACCTTCGACCAGACCGTCTTCAGCAACTTGGATCCGGAATGAACGACCCGCAACGATTCTTCGACCCCCACATCCACATGACCAGTCGAACCACCGACGACCTGGAGCGCATGGCCCAGGCGGGCGTGCGCGCGGTCATCGAGCCTGCCTTCTGGTTGGGGCAGCCGCGTACCACGGTGGGGAGCTTCGTGGACTACTTCTCCAGCCTGATCGGATGGGAGCGCTTTCGAGCCTCCCAGTTCGGCATCTCGCACTACTGCACGATCGGTCTGAATTCCAAGGAAGCGAACAACGAGGGGCTGGCCAAGGAGGTGCTCGAGATCCTGCCTCGGTTCGCGCTGAAAGAGGGGGTCGTCGCGATCGGTGAGATCGGTTTCGACGAGATCACCGCTGCGGAAGAGCGCGCCTACGTCTGGCAGCTCGAGTTCGCCAGGGACAACGACATGGTCGTCATGGTGCACTCTCCCCACAGGGACAAGAAGCGCGGCATCGTCCGTTCGATCGAGCTGGCCAAGGAGGTGGGGCTTCCGGTCGAGAAGCTCGTGATCGATCACAACAACGAGGAGACGGTCGAGGATACGCTCGAATCCGGAGCTTGGGCGGCCTTCACGATCTATCCCCATACGAAGATGGGCTCGGAGCGCATGGTGGAGATCGTCAAGAAGTACGGCTCGGAGCGCATCATCGTGGACAGCTCGGCCG
>JAUIEE010000210.1 GCA_030428965.1 bacterium
ATCCCCAGGAGCAAGGCCGGAAAGAACGACGAGGCGGCCAGCCCGAAGGCGAAGGCCACGACCGATGCCACGAAGTCCGGAGGGTGGATCCCCAGGTAGCCGGCCACGAGCACGCCGGCCCCCGCCGCGCAGCGGGCGGCGAGGAGCTCCCCGCGGGGAGTGATGCCGGGAGCCAGGGCGCGCTTCAAGAGGTCGTGACTGACCGCGGAGGAGATGACGAGCAGGAGCCCCGCGGCCGTGGACAGGGCCGCGGCCAGCCCACCGGCGGCGACCAGCCCCACGACCCAGTTCGGGAGTCGTGCGATCTCGGGGTTCGCAAGGACCATGATGTCCCGGTCGATCGTGAGCTCGTTCACGACGGGCCGTCCCGCAGCATCCACGGCCGCCGGCCCGACGTACTGAATGCGCCCGTCGCCGTTCACGTCCTCGAACTCGATCAAACCGGTCTCCTCCCAGCGACCGAACCACTCGGGCATCTCTCCGTAGGCCTTGCCCGACACGGTTTCCAGCAGGTTCGTGCGCGCGAAGACGGCCACGGCGGGCGCGGTCGTGTAGAGGATCGCGATGAAGATCAGCGCCCAGCCCACGGACATGCGCGCGTCCCGCACCCGGGGCACCGTGTAGAAGCGCACGATGACGTGGGGCAGGCCGGCCGTCCCGATCATGAGCGCGGCGGTGATGGCCAGCACGTCCACCGTGGACTTGGCTCCGCTCGTGTAGGGAGCGAAGCCCAGCTCCTGGTGCAGCCCGTCCAGCCGGTCGAGCAGGAACGTTCCCGAGGCATCGGCCGCTCCGAGTCCGAACTGCGGAATGGCGTGGCCGGTGACCAGGATCGACAGGAAGATCGCGGGGACCAGGTAAGCGAAGATCAGGACGCAGTACTGGGCGACCTGGGTGTAGGTGATGCCCTTCATGCCCCCCAGCACGGCGTACAGCAGGACGACGCCCATCCCGACCATCACGCCGTGGTCCACCTGGAGGCCGAGGAAGCGGCTGAAGACGATGCCCACGCCCCGCATCTGGCCCGCGACGTAGGTGAAGGACACGAAGATGGCGCACACGACCGCCACGATGCGCGCCGTCTGGGAGTAGTAGCGGTCCCCGATGAAGTCGGGCACCGTGAACTTGCCGAACTTGCGCAGGTAGGGAGCCAGGAGCAGGGCCAGGAGCACGTACCCCCCGGTCCAGCCCATCAGGTAGACCGACCCGTCGTAGCCCAGGAACGAGATCAGGCCCGCCATGGAGATGAACGAAGCGGCCGACATCCAGTCCGCCGCGGTCGCCATGCCGTTGGCCAGGGGCGGCACGTGCCCCCCGGCCACGTAGAACTCCTGGGTGGAGCGGGCCCGGGACCAGAAGGCGATGCCCACGTACAGGAGGAAGCTCGCCCCCACGATCACGAACGTCCAGGCCTGAACGCTCACGCGCCGCGCTCCTCGTCCTCGGACACGCCGTGCTCGCGGTCGAGGCGATTCATGCGCCAGGCGTAGACGAAGACCAGCAGCACGAAGACGTAGATCGAGCCCTGCTGGGCGAACCAGAAGCCGAGCCGGAAACCCGTGCCGGGGATGCGCACCTGATTCAGGACCTCGACGAACACGACCCCACAGCCGAAGGAAACGACGGCCCAGACCGCGAGCAAGACCGCCAGGAGGCGCAGGTTGGCCCGCCAGTAGGCCCGCTTGTCCGACTTCCCCATGGCGGCGATGGTCTCCCCTGGAGAGCGACATGTCCAGCCGAGGACGCCTTGCCCGCGAACAAGCGCTCTCTCTTCGGCCCGAATGCCCTACGCTTGGGAGATGCTCCGCTTCCTGACTCGCCGCTGGCCCTGCTTCCTACTCCTGGTCCTGGCTCTCCTGAACCTGGTCGTGGCCGACCCACTGCCCTTCATCGACGAGGCCCTGCTGGGAGGCCTGGCCGCCGCTTGCTTCGCCAAGCATCGGGGCGAACGCGAGGACTAGCCCGTACAGCGCCGTTGACGCTGCGCGGCGGATGACGAGGTGGCCGCATTCCTGGAGGGGCTCAGGCAGACCTCGGGGGAAGGTTCGTGTACAGTCCCCCTGAGCCGGCCCCGAACTGACCTGCGGCGAGCTGCGCCGAACTTCTACCCTTCGAACGAGATCCCGTGACGCCCATCCTGATCGTCGGTGGCTTGACCCTCGTCGCCTCCTTTGCGTGCTCCCTGTTCGAGGCCGCGCTGTACGCCATCACGCCCTCCAAGCTCGAGGTGCTCAAGAACCGTGGTGTGCGTGGCGCCCGGCGCCTGGCTCGCATGCGGACGGACGTCGAGGAGCCCATCGCCGCCATCCTCTCGATCAACACCGTGGCCCACACCGTGGGCTCGGCCTGGTGCGGAGCCATGGTCGGCTCGACCTACGGCGCCAAGGCGGTCGGGATCTTCGCCGTGGTCTACACCATCCTGGTGCTGGTCCTGACCGAGATCATCCCCAAGAGCCTGGGGGTACGCTACGCGGCCACCGTCGGCCCGCGCATCGCCTGGCCCTTGCAGGTCATGATCTGGGCCGCCTGGCCCATCGCGCGTCCCGCCCGGGCGGCCATGGGGCTGTTGACCGGCGGCAAGGGACATGCAGGTCCCAGTGAGGAGGAGCTGATGCACTTCTCGAGCCTCGCTGCACGGCACGGTTCGGTGCGCCCCGAGGAAGGCCGCTGGGTCGCGAACGCCCTGGGACTGGACAAGCGCGTGGCCGGGGACCTGTGCACGCCGCGCACGGTGGTCGAGACCCTGCCCGCGGACCTCTCGATCCGGGACATTGCCCAGCTCGAGCCTCCGTGGTCCCACAGTCGCGTCCCGGTCACCGACAAGGACGGCAAGGACGACGTCGTCGGTGTGGTCTACCGGCGCGAGGCCTTCGATGCCCTGCTCGAGGGTCCCGGGGACAAGACCCTGCGCGACATCATGCAGCCCCTGCGCTTCGTGCCCGAGTCCCTTCCGGGCCACGAGCTCCTGGACCTGTTCATCCGCGAGCGGCGGCACATGGTGGCCGTGATCGACGAATACGGCGGCCTCGAGGGCGTGGTCACCCTGGAGGATGTGATCGAGGCCCTGCTCGGAGCCGAGATCGTCGACGAGACCGACAGCCACGAGAACCTGCAGGAGGTTGCCCGCCAGCAGGGCGCCGAACGTACGAAGGACGAGGAGTTCAGCGAAGACTCGGCCCCTTGATCGGCGGCCCTGGTCCGAGACTCGATGGGTTGGGTTCCCTAGGATAACTGTCGCCGCTCAGGGCCAGGAGGGGCGACCACTGGCCTCCTTCGAGGACGAGACATGGACTTGCGTGAAGCCACGATCGCGGACCTGGGGACGATCTGCGAGTTCGACCAGGTCGCTCGAGAAGACGAGGAGCGGGTGACCTTTGTGGAGAAGGCGATCTCCAGTCGGAGCTGCCTGGTCGCCACTTTGGATGAGGAGATCGTCGGCTACGGCGTGCTCGAGTACTCGTTCTACGGGCGAGGCTTCATCTCCATGATCTACGTCAGCGCTGACCATCGTCGGCATGGAATAGGTGCTCGGCTCGTTCAAGAGCTGGAAGACAAGTGTGCAACCTCCCAGCTCTTCACCTCCACCAACGAATCGAACCTTCCCATGCAGATGCTGCTTGGGAGACTGGGCTATGAGCCATCGGGGGTGATTCACAATCTAGACCCCGGGGATCCAGAGCTCGTCTACGTCAAGACCCTGCGCGCGCCGCCCGAGTTCTCTCCCCGGGCCTGAGGGCTGGAAGGTGGGGAACGTGGCTGGAGGGTTGCGGACTTCGACCTCCCAAGCGAATCCGGACTCAGTCCGGCGTCGACGTCGTGCCCGTCGTCAACTCCATGAGCCAACTCCGCACGTCGGCCCCCAGCTGAGCGAGGGCCTTCCCCGTGGCCCGGGCGAGCTCCTCCGGCTTGCGTCCTGAAAGAACGGCCCGTGCCTCGAATTCACGCTGGATCGGGGTGCCGGCTCCGCCCCGGTAGCAGAGGGCCTGGATCGCCACGCTTGCGTGAGCGGGCTCCTGCAAGACCCCCTCGAACCGCAGCACGCGCACGACAAGGTTCAGATCGCTGCGACCGGTGCTCTTCTGGTAGGCCCCGGACAGGAGCGCTTGGTCCAGAGCCGTGGAAACGAACGCCGCAGGGGTCGCGGTCCAGTGATGGGTGTCGTCGAAGAAGTACTCCACGTCCGAGAGCCTCCACGTCATGGAGCGCTTCTCCAGCGCAGGCTGGGACGGCGACATGGAAAGGTTGAGGATCTGCCCCGTGGGCTGCCCGTCGAAGGGAATCTCGACGGCGGTCGGAAGGAAGAAACGGCGCGGCTGACTCTCGGACTTCGAAAGGCAGCCGCAGGCCAGCGCGCAGAGCAAGCCGAGGGGGATGGATCGAAGAGCGGTGGCTTTCATCGTACGTCCAGATCCTCGAGCGATCGTTGTTCGCGTCCGTAGAGCAGGGAGCCTGGATCCTGTTCGAGCAGATCCGCCAGGCGTCGGATCGAGCGCAGGGTCTCGTCCAGGCCCTGGAGGTCGCCGCGGAGTTCCGTCGAGAGGATGGCGACCTCGTCCGCGGCCCGGGCGAGCTGGGTGGACATGCGGGTGAAGGAGGCAGCCATCTCCCCCACGTCACCCCCCTGGCGGAGGTCCTTCAACAACCCCTCGACCTCGGCCAGGGTGCTCTCTGCCTGGGCCAGGCTCGTCACCCCCTGACGCAGGATGGGGAGCTCGTCCAGGTCGCTCAGGCGCCGTTCCGAGACCACCAGCAGCGAGGAGATCTGCTCGAGCAGGTCCGCCAGGTGGGCCCCTTGCACGGCTTCCTCCACCGCACCCAGAACGCGCGAGAGATCTTCCATCATGGTCGGCAGGTGCTCGGACACGACGGCCAGGCCGTCGGCCAGGCTCTTGGTCGTCGAGGGCACGGTGTGCACCGTGTTCCAGGGCAGCTCGAAGGAGTATTCCGGGACCGGGTAGTTCTCGATGTTGAAGAAGTCGTTCTGGATGAAGGACTCGCCGGTCAGGATCGAGGTCACGAGCTGAGCGCGCAGGCTCTCGTGCACGAAGGGGCCGTCCTCGGGCCCCTGGGACTCCCGTGCCAGCCCGAGGTCCTCGAGGGCGTCGAGGAAGATGTCCGCCTTGACCTCCACGTTGCGCCGATCCGGGGCGGCGTGGATCCCGACGACCTTGCCGATGGGAACCCCGCGGAACTTGACCGGAGAACCGACGCTGAGTCCGTCAACGACCTCGTCGAAGAAGTAGTGCCCCCGAATCGACTCGCGGTCGAGCCGTGAGGCTCCGGCCCAGCTCAGGAGCAGGAGCGATCCAAAGAAGCAGGTGACGACGAACAGTCCGAGCTTCCAGCGATTGGTCGGGCCCATGGGATCAGCCGTTCTCGGGTTGGCGTTTGAAGAAGCGCTGCACGCGCACGTCCGGGTCGCTGTCCCGCAGACGGCGCGGATCGCCGCTGGCGATGATACCGCGCGTGTCTCGGTCCAGGAGGATGCAGCGATCGGCGATTCGGAAGATGCTCTCCAGCTCGTGGGTCACGATCACGGACGTGACCCCCAGGTCGTCCCGCATCATCGTGATCAGGTCGTCCAGCTCGACGGCGGAGATCGGATCCAGGCCCGCGGAGGGCTCGTCCAGAAAGAGCAGCTTGGGGTCGAGGGCCAGGGCCCGGGCGATCGCCGCGCGCTTGCGCATGCCCCCGGAGATCTCGGAGGGCAGGTGGTGATCGAATCCCCCCAGGCCGACCAGCCGCAGGCGCGCGCTGGCGACGACCTCCACCGAATTGGGGTCCAGGTCGGTCCAGGTACGCAGGGGCAGGCTGACGTTCTGCAGCAGGGTCATCGAGCTGAAGAGCGCACCGGCCTGGAACATGATGCCGAAGGGCGGCGTCCCTTCGCGTACCTCGTCACGGGCCGGAACGTCGAGCTCCACCTGCCCCTCCATCGGCAACTGCAAGCCGATCAGGTGACGCATGAGCGTGGACTTGCCCGTGCCACTGCCCCCCAGGATCACGAACACCTCCCCTGCGCGCACCTCGAAGTCCAGCTTCTCCATCAAGGCCTTGCCGCCGTAGCCGATCGTCAAGCTGCGCACGCGAATCATGCTCAGATCTCCAGCGCCGCGAACAGGGAGGTGAAACCCACGTCCAGCAGAATGAGCGACAGCAAGATGGAGACGATCGACGAGGTCGTGGCTTCCCCCACCGCTGTGGCCCCGCCCCTGGCGGCCAGGCCGCGCTGGCAGGAGATCAGGGCGATCGCCAGGGCGAAGGCGAAACTCTTGATGACGCCGACCGCCACGTCCGAAAGATCGATCGCCGCACGCAAGCCGCGCAGGTAGACCTCGGGAGCCAGATCCAGGGAGGTGACGGCGACCACGAGGCCGCCGATGCAACCAACCAGATCGCTCAGCACGGTAAGCAGCGGCAGAACGAGGAACAGGGCCAGGATGCGCGGAACCACCAGGTAGCCCTGGGGGTCCAGTCCGATCGTCTTCAGGGCGTCGACTTCTTCGGAGACGCGCATGCTGGCGAGCTCCGCGGCGAAGGCGGCGCCCGAGCGACCCGCCACGATGATGGCCGCCATCAGCGGGGCCAGCTCTCGGATCATGGCCAGCCCGACCAGGTCGGCCACGAACAGCTCCGCGCCGAAACGTTCGAGCTGGGCGGCCGATTGGAGCGCCATGATGAAGCCGACCAGGAAGTTCACGAGCAGGACGATCGGAGCGCCGTCGGCCCCCGCTCGCTCCGCCAGGCGAGGGACGTCGCTCCAGAAGATGGTGCGGGGCTGCCGCAAGGCCTGGAACGAGGAGGCGGCCAGGTCTCCGGTGAAATTCAGGATGCCCCGTAGAGCAGCGACGACCTGAAGCGTCGCACGCCCTATGTGGTCCAGCATGCCGATGCGGGTCGGTGCGGCACGCCCGAGCACGGCGCTGTTCGGACAGCCGTAGACCTCGAGCAGCCGTTCGGTCTTCTCGTCGGTCCCGGTGAAGACGATCTCGCCCCCGCGGACACGGCGCCGGGCCCTCAGCTCGAGCAGGAGAGCCGCCCCTCCTCCCTCGAGCTCCTCGAGCTGGGACAGATCGACGGTGATCTTCCCGGCGAGGTCGGGGGCCAGGCGGGCGAGCTCGTGGAAGAGATCGTCACCGGCGCGCAAGGAGAGCTCGCCCTTCAGCAGCAGGTGGTCGGGGGAACCGTTTCGGCTCAGCTCGAAGGAGGGAGTCCCGCGGGTGGACATGGCGCCTCTAGGGTTCGACCGGGTGCCGGGTACGCCAGGCCTCGAAGCCCCCGCTCATGCTGTGGACCTCTTCGAACCCCTGGGAGAGAAAGTACGCCGCACCTCCGAGGCTCGAGTTGCCGTGGTAGCAGTACACGACGATCCTTCGATCCCGCGGTGTGTCCCTCAGGAAGGCCCCGATCGAACGGTCGTCGACGCGCACGGCGCCCGGGATGTGGGCCTCGTCGAAGCTCATCGGGTCGCGAATGTCGAGGAAGAGCGCCTGCTGGTCGCGCCAGAGCCGGGCCGCGGATTCGAGGTCGACTTCGGGTACGTCCACGGCGCCAGTCTAGCGCAACTCCGGTGCCCACCGTCGCCCCTTCTTGGAGGCCCGGCCGGGCTTGACCGCTTCGCGGGTCACACCTACGATCGTTCCGTCGACCCGAGGCCCCTGGATTGTGAAGCAACAGGAACAAGCCAGCCGCGGCGTTTCGGCTGGCTTAGGCGGCCTGGTCGTCGCGATGACGGCCCTGCTCTTGCTCGCCCTCGCCGAACCGCGCTTCAGGACCGAAGAGGTCTACCTCAAGGGCCACGCCAACGATCAGATCGGCTACATCACGACCGCCCGCTGGCTGGCCGACACCGGTGAGCTGCGCAGCCACCTGATCTACCCGGCCTACGCGGACCAGGCCAACTGGCGTCTCTACATGCCCGGGCACTACTACGCCCTGGCCGCCGTCTTCCGCTGGGTGGGCTACAGCCCTTTCCTCACCCGTCTGCCATGCCTGCTGGCCTACATCGTGAGCAGCATGGGAACCTACCTCATCGGGCGCCGACTCTACGGGCATGGCGCGGGCCTGGTCGCAGCGGCTCTTTTCCTCGCCCACCCCCTGGGCGGCTACTACGCCTTCTCCGCCCTGGCCGACATGACCGTGACCGCGGCCGTCGTGGTCAGCTTCGTGCTCTTCGTTCACCTGCCCGCACGTCTGCGCTTCTGGCTCGTTCCTTTGATCCTGATTGGCCCGTTCCTCTTCCGGGAGACCGCGTCCTTCGTCGTCATCCCCATGTCCCTCATGGCCTTCACCCACGCCCGGGAGCTCCGTTGGCCGCGGTTCCTCGTGGCGGCCCTCGGCTCGGTCGTCTCCCTCACCCTCGTCAATCGATGGCAGATGGCGAGCGGCAAGGAGGCCACACCACTCTCCTGGATCACCCAAGGAGAGTTCAACTACGGCGACGTCACCCAGCGCAAGCTCGCCACCCCCGACGCGGAGGCCTGGGTCACGGGTCTCGGAACCAACCTCGGAAACAACCTGGACCAGCTGTCGGAGCGCTACGGTAGCCGCCTGACCGATTCCCCCGAACCCCTGGCGACCGCCGCGGTGCTGATCGCGGCTCTGGTACTCCTAGGCTGGGGCTGGAAGCGCCGGTCCCGGGACGTGTATCCCCTCGCATCGGCGCTGGTCACAACCACGACCGCCCTCCTGGTCCTCGGGGCCTACAGTGTCTACGGCTTCCGCCTGGCGCGCACTCTGCTGTTCACCTTGCCCCTGATCTCCGTCGGCCTGGGAGCCGGCTTGGTCCGGGTCGCCGCACCGCGCCTCCCCGGCCTGGGACGGCTCTCGGGTCTGTTCGCCTTCGCCGTCGTCGCCCTCGTCCTGGGATTGCTCGGCATGCGTGCCT
>JAUIEE010000211.1 GCA_030428965.1 bacterium
GCTGCGTTTCGCGGTCGAGCGTCGTTCGCTGATTCCGAGCGCCTGCCAGACCCGCGTTCAGGAGAACCTGGCCCAGAGGGAATTCACGCTCGCCCTGCGGGACCTCGTCGTGCTCGAGGAGGTCTACCCCGAGGATGCCCTCGTTCAATACCGCCTGGGCCTCTGTCACCACCGCCTGGGCGATGCCGCGCGCGCCAAGCAGCACCTCTCCCGGGCCATCGAGCTGGATGCCGGCTCGATCGAGGCCCATCTCCTGCTCGCCGGGATCCACGAGATGGAGGGGCGCATGGATCTCGCCATCGAACAGACCCGTCGAGCCCTGCTCGAAGAGCCGCGCGACCTGGGCCTTCACAAGCGGCTCGCGATGGCTCTCGGCGTGAGCGGGGATCTCGAGGGAGCCGTAGCGGCCTTCGAGCGCGCCGTCGAGTTGGGGCTGGGGGATGCCGAGGTGTTCCACAACCTCGGAACCGCCCGCAACCGACTCGGGGATGCGGCCGGCGCGGAGGAAGCGCTGCGCTCGGCCCTGGAGCACGACCCCGAGAACCCCGATACGCTCCTCAACCTGGGGGTCGCCCTCGAGGACCAGGGGCGCGTGGAAGAGGCCCTGGGAGTCTATCGTCGCGTCGCCGAACGTCATCCCGAGCACGCGGCCGCTCAACGCCTGGCGGAGCTGCAGTCGAGCGGCGGTTAGGGCGTCCAGGATGCAAGCAGGCTCGACACCGGGAGAAGCTCCGACGGGTTCCCAGGGCAGAGGCCCCTACGATGCGAGCTTCCTCAAGGGCGCACTCTTGCTCTTCTTCGGAGTCTTCGCGCTCTACTTCCCCTCGCTCGGCGGGGATTTTGCCTGGCTGGATCAGCGTGAGATCGTCGAGGGGTCGTTGATCGTCGACACCTGGTCGGAGGCGCTCGCGCTCTTCCACAACGACGGCAACTACGCGGGCTACCACCGGCCCATGTACAACCTGGTGCACAGCCTGGATCTCGCCCTGTGGGGCCTGAATCCGTTCGGCTTCCATCTTTCCTCCGTCCTGCTGCATGCGCTCGTGTGCGTCCTGATCTTCGCTTGCCTTCGAGCAGGCGGCAGATCGGTCCCCTTTGCCCTGGCCGTGGGGGGGCTGTTCGGACTGCACCCGGTCAACACGGCGGTGGCCGGCTTGATTCACTCCAAGGCGGACCTCTTGGCCACGGCTTCGATGCTCGTGGCCGGCCTGACCGCCTGGGAAGGTTGGCGGCGTCGGTCCACGTCGCTCTGGCTCCTCTCCCTGGCGGCCTACGCCTTCGGCTTCCTCAGCAAGGAAACGGCCCTGGTCTACCCGGTCCTGGTCGTGGTCGCCGCGGGGTTTGGAGCGCGCCCGGATGGAGCCCGAGGTACGAATCGGGGATACCTCGTATCGCTGCTCGCGCTCACGGCCGGACTGCTCTTCTATCGAGTTCGCGTTGCGCCACCCAGCGCTACCTCGGATCTCGCCCTGGGCGAGCGGCTGGCGACCTTCCTGTCGGTCTACCTGGGCTACCTGCGCAAGCTGGCCTTGCCCCTGGACCTGTCGATCTGTGATACGACGACGACCTTCTCGGCACTGTCGGCCTCGGCCAAGCTGCGCGTCCTCGTGTCCTTCGGATGTGTCCTGGCCGCCCAGGTCGCGGCCGGGTACCGCTTCCGCGTTCTGCGCAAGTGGATCCTGCTCTTCAACCTGTCCCTCCTGCCGGTGGCCCAGATCGTTCCCACGCTCCATTTCCGAGCCGACCGGTTCCTCTACCTCCCCAGCCTGGCGTTCGTCGGCGCCCTGGTGGAGAGCCTGCGACTTCTTTGGCCGGCTCTTCCGGGAACTCCGGACGAGGACTCGAAGGGACGCTTCGCCGGAACGGTGGGGGTACTGGCGCTGGTCTTCGCCCTTCTAGTCTGGCAGCGCCTCCCGATCCTCGAGAACGACGAGACCCTGTTCACCCACGAGATCGCCCGCACCCCCGACTACCGCGAAGGCCTCTCCGTCCTGGGTCGCTACTACCAACAGAAGGGTCGCTTCGATTGGAGTCGGGATCTCCTGGCGGCCTCCCTTCAGGAACACCCGGGCCGAGTCTCGTTCATCAACTTCGGAGGCGCGGTCTTGGCTCTGTCCCAAAGTCTGCTGTCCCTTCGCAAGCCCCATGAGGCCCTCGAGCTGATTCGATCCAGGGCCCCCGAGGTCCCGGGTGCGGACCACCGGCGGGAGCTCGCCTTCAACCTGGCCGTGGCCCACTACCAGCTCGGAGCCTACGGCGAAGCCCTGCCCCTGTTTCAGCAGTACCGCCAGGAGCGTCCGCAGGACGCCGGCTGCCTGTTCCTGCTCGGGATGTCGGCGGTCGAGCTGGGCGAACGGGAGCTGGCCCGCGAGTCGCTCTCCCTCTACCTGCAGCTCAATCCACAGGCTCCCGATCGTCCTCGGGTCGAACAAGCTCTGGCCGGTTTGGGGGGCTTCTGATACCCCCGGCTGCCGTTCACAGGATCGTGACGACGACGACTTCACCCTCGTCGGAGCCATGGAAGACTGCTTCCCACTGGCGCAGGTTGTTCACCTCGATGGCGTTCCCGTCGGGATCGTAGCCCTGGGCCGTCGCTTCGTCCTTGTCGATGGCGATCAGGGTCCAGAGGGAGGCGTCCCCGAGGGAGACTTCGATCTCTTCATCGTGGTCCAGGTCGGACTTGCTGCTGCTTTGGGGGATGTCCTGGCTATCGGCGTAGGCGCCTGCGATCTTCCACAGGACCAGAGGTTTGCCGCTCGAGTTGAGGATCTTGACCTTCTTCGTGCTCCAGGCCTCAACGGTGCGTTGCTCGACGACGGGGGCCCCTCCCCCCACGGGGAAAGCCTTCAGGGTGTAGGTCGTAGGGGGACTGATGAAGCCCGACTGCAGGTCAGAGTGATCTCCTCCACACGGCCCCAGGTCCTCCTGGTACATCTCCGCGCCATCCTTCTCGACGAGCACGGAGGCTGCGTCGCGTACATCCCAGCCGACATCGACCGCTTCGTATTGGGGATAGGGCCAGGCAAAGAAGCTGGCGATCGTGGGGGTAACCGGCAGGGCCTGGATGGTGACCGGATCGCTTTCCAAGCCTCTGGAACGAACCACCAGTCGCCACGCTCCCGGCTCGACGTCGGAACCTGTGGCCCGGACCTGGTCGGCCTCGGTTTCCGTGACGTCGAGCCAGACTGTCGTTCCCGATGCGGATACCAGCAGGACGTCCGTGTTCCCGGGCGCGAAGCAGGAGCCGAGGACCTGCACCTCAAAACCGTCACAGGCGCGGACTTGCGTGGGGCTGACCTGCGTGATGCTGGGTCGGTCGTAGACCTCGACTGCGCCGGTGGCTGGCAGGTGTTCGGGAGCGCTGACGGTGACGGTGACCTGTCCGCAGGCGTCGCCCTTGGCTGTGATGGGTACGCTCAGGGTCTTATCGCCCGCCGGAAGCTGGGCCTGGTTGCGAACCTCGAGTCGAGCGGGATCGCTGGTCGAAAAGGACAGCATTCGGTCCAGGGGGCTGGGGCAGGAGGCTTCGACGGTCAGGTCGTGGGTGTCGCCTGTGCGCAGCGTGGAGGGTAGGGCCAGATGCAATCGGTTCTCACGCTCCACTCGCACCGTCGCGGGCGTATCCCCGCAGGTGGATTCAGCCGTTCCCGATCTCGCACGGATCACGTAGGTTCGATCGTTCGTGGCGTTGGTCGTCCAGGTCCCCTCGTTGGCGAGGTTATCGATGAGCACCTCGCCCTGTTCGCTCTCGATGCGCACGACGATGTGATCTTCTGGACTGACGCTCGGGTCGGAGAAACCGAAGGACCATTGCAACTCGACATCCTTGCAAGCCTCTTCCAGGAGGTAGGCGTCAAAATCCACCCCAGGTGCCGATCCGCCCCCAGGCCCCTGAGCCCCTACGGAGAGCAGCACGGGGTCTCCCACGACCGAGAAGCGGTTCTTGCCGGTGCACTGGATCCGGGCCAGCGAAGAATTGCCCTTCAAGAGCTCGAGCACCGGCGTCGCAACCATGTTGCCCATTCGAAAGCAGTGCCCGAGGAAGGCGTGGTTGGCGGACGAGGACTGGCTCTTTCCCGCCCGGAAGCCGATGCAACCTGATTTCTCCGCTTTGTCGAGCCGGACCCGGACCGAGGCGCTCGAGGCGTCCAGGATCTCGAGGCGCTTGCGGTAGTTCAATCCACGCTGAAGCAAGACGTTGCAGATGCCTGTGCCGGAGAACGTCTCGCCAGGCCGGGGACGGATCTCGAGCACGACGTCTTCCGCTCCCTCGCAGACTGCGGCAGGGGTGATGCTGCCGATCTTCTCCTCATCGGGACAGGAAGCGGCCGGCTTGTAGGAGCTGGCCGCTTCGACCAGTTCGTCTACGCAGTCCACCCACAGCTTGCAAGCGGACGGGGCAGGCGGTGGACCGCTCGGGCCGAGCGTGGAGGGGAGCAGGCCCCAGGTCGGGGGAAGGTCGAGGGGCTCACCTTCCTGCCCGTCTCCGCCGAGCATCCTCTCGACCTCACCGCGGCCCACTTCCCCCCGGTGATGACCGGCGACGGCGTGCTTGATCGCCTCCATGGACGCGAACCGCTCCTTGACGAAGCCTGCTGCGCGCTTGGCGAGGCTGCCGTACTGGATCAAGTCGCCCAGCCTGCGGTTCTCGAGGACCTCCAGGTAGGCCGCGGCCGCGACCACGCCCACCGCGGGGCCTCCTTCGAAGCTGCACGGAACGCGGTCGTCGGCGGGGTGGGTCAGAGCATGCGCCGGGAACTCGCCACCGGGACCCAGAGGGCCGTACCCCGGTGCTCCTGCTCCGCCGGGTGCAGGTGAGCCGAGAAGGCGCACGAAGGCCTCGGCGTGCCGCAAATTGCCTTGCAGGATTTCTCCGGCCATCCACCCCGCGCGATTGGCCTGGCCGATCGTCGCGTTGACCCAGGCGGGAACCTGCGGGCGCCCGTCCTTCAGGGAGACCAATCCTCGCAGAGACTGGGCGAGAGCAACGCGACGTTGCACCGGAACCAGGTCTGTGGATCGGTCCGGCGTGGGCAGGGACTTCTTCGGGGCAGAGCCAGGCGCCGGAGGGAGCTCGATGCGGATTTCGTGGACTTGGCCCGCGTCGAGTCGGAGGCCTCGCTCTGAGGCGAGCACGGTTCCGCACCTGGATGCCAGGACCACGAGGTCGATCGCTGGGGCTTTCTTGCCAGGTAGTTGAAGGCGGAAGCGTCCGGCCCCATCAGGGGTCGTCCGGCCAACCACTTGGCCACTCTTTGCCTCTCTAGCTTCGATACGGACCCTCGTTCCCGGTGTGACTTCTCCGCGCAATGCTGTCTGCATCTGTTTCTCCCTCATGTATGGACGCCGCTCGTTTTGCTTGGATGGCGAAGCCCCGTGCGAACTTCCATGCGCGGCCTATGGGGTTCTAAGAGTTGTGAAGAGAGCAAACGAACGGGCTTTCCCAAGGCGGGCCAAGCGGAAGACGGCGAGAGCTGTATCTTCGATACGGGCTGTTGCTGGCGAGCCTCCGCTGCCGTCGAAGTGGTGAGTTCTTGGGCTCGGGTCCCCTTGGGCGGCCTCGGGGGAGGAGGGCGGGGACCTGAGGCTTGCGCGAGAAATCCGTCACAATCGGAGAGCCCGAGGCACTATGGGGCGTTTTCCATGCAAGCGCCTCCCTGGACACCTGCCGCGGTCGACGGGCTCTTGGCCGAAACGGCCTGGGTGCGCGGCCTGTCGTTTGCCCTACTCGGGAACGAGGCTGCCGCCGAGGACCTGTCCCAGGAGGTGCTCTCTGTGGCCCTGGCCCGACGACCTCCCTTCGAGGGCGCCCGTCTGCGGGGCTGGCTGCGGGGGGTGGCGCGGCGTCTGGCCGACCGCGAGCGGGTGCGGGAGAGGGCCCGGCGCATCGCGGAGGAGCGCGCGGCCAGGCCGGAGGAAGATCCCGTCCAGGCGACCGAGGAACGGCTTGCCCTCCAGCGCCTCTTGCTCGAGTCGCTCGAGGATCTCGACGAGCCCTACCGGACGCCGGTCTTCCTGCGCTACTTCGAGGAGCTCTCCTCGGACGCGATCGGCGTCAAGCTCCGTATCTCGTCGGCGGCGGCACGGCAGCGCGTCTCGCGCGGAGTGCGGCTCTTGCGCGCACGGCTCCAAGGATCGCTCGAGGCCTTTGACGATAGGGGACGTCGGCTCGACGGAAGCACCGCCCTGCGGGCCCTGCTCGCTCCCCTCCTTCTGCCTCCAGGTGCCGTCGGTCCGGCGCCGTTGTGGCTAACCCCTCTTCCTTCTTCGTCCCACACGACTCCCGTGTCCCCCAGCGACGGGGGAGCGGGCGTCCTGGTTGCGAACAGCAGTCTTCCCCTGCTTGGCATCATGTCCTTGAAAACGCTGCTCCTTGCTATCGGTGCGGGCCTCGGTGCCGTGCTGTTCCTGCTCCTCGATCCCCTGCGGAGCTCCGCTCCCGAAAGTCGGGACCTGGCGCGGGCTCACGGGGAGGCCGAGATGGCCCCGATCGACCGGGACTCGTCCAACGAGGTCGCGCTTCCTACGCAGCAACAGCACGGGCCTCGCAGCGAGGTAACCCCGGAGCCGGAGCGCGGCCTCAGGCCGCGGATTCGCGTGGTGAACGAGGCCGGCCGCGTGCCGCAGGGAGCGCGGGTGGCGTGGATCGATCCGGTGGTTGGTCTGCGGACTTTGACCCTGGAAGCGGACGGCACGGCTCCGTTGCCGGGGGAGTCCTACGGGGCGCAGTTCTTCGCCGGTGCGCCGGATCACGGAGCGGTGACGGCTCTGGCGCCGGAGCTCGGGCCCGAGGGAGTGGAGTCGGGCGCTGGGAGCGAGGAACTGTTGCTCGTCCTCCCGGCCGCCGTTTCCCTGCGGGGCCGAATCCTCGAGGATGGAGGGCCTCCCTTGCGCCCGCTGCCGCTGTTCCTTTCGACAGGGGAGCAGGGGCTGGCGCTTGGGGCGGCCGACGGTTGGCGGCTTAGGAAAGATCTGGAGGAGGCTGGCGTCTTGCAACCCACGTCTCGCCGGTGGACCGAAAGTGACGGCTCCTTCGTCTGGCACGGTCTCCACCCGAACTGGGCCGGCACTCTGTTCTTGCCCGGTACTCACAGGTTGGTGCCGCGTCCCGGTGAGCCCGGTCAGCTAAGCCTGAAGGTGGTGGCAGGAGCCGATGAGTTCGTGCTTTCCACTACGCGTCTACCTTCCGTTCGGGGTCGCATGCTCTGGGAGGACGATGGTACGCCGGTCGAGGGCCTGCTTTGGGTGCGCCTCCAGGAGAGGAACACGGGCTCGAGCTACCACCATTGCTTCAGCGACGCCCGTGGAAACTTCGAGATCGGACTGGACGTGACCGAAGGGGCCCTGCGCGGCCCGATGGAGGAGAGGAGTCTTGCGCTGGTCCAGAGGCAGGTGGCCTTCGGACCCGATGAGGTGAACGGC
The DNA here is from genome assembly GCA_030428965.1 of bacterium. Taxonomy (GTDB): domain Bacteria; phylum Planctomycetota; class UBA1135; order UBA1135; genus JAUIEE01. Next base: position 7,423 of record JAUIEE010000211.1, read on the forward strand.
GTGGCCGCGCCCTTCGAAAAGCTCGTCGAGCTGGAGGGCGTGGACTTCCCGATGGACCTGGGGGTGATCCGGGTTCCTAGGGGCAGGGAAGCTTCCTTCCTGGTCGTGGACGAGGCTGGCGCCGCCCTGAGCCAGGCGTCCGTGACCAGCAGTCTGGATGCCGCCAAGACGAGCGACGAAGGGCGGGTCTCGCTTTCCTTTCAACAAGGGGACGAAATCCTCGTGCTCGCCGCTGGTTTCGGCCTGGGGCGTTTCCCCGCGCCCGATTCGGCCGGACCTACGCCGACCCGACTGCAGTTGTCGCGGGGAACGACGCTGGAACTGGTGGGCCTCGATTCAGGACCGGAAGGGAAGGGGCTCGTCCAGATCGCCTGGGAGCGAGTGCCCTTCGAGAATACGGTGAGTACGGCTCCATTCCCCGAGAAGGTCCATAGGAGCTTCCATGGCCGCTCGACACTGGCGCAGTGGAAAACCCTTGAAGAAGGGTCTCCCGGAAATATGCAACTCGACGTGCCTCCTTCGGGCGAGCTCCTCGTGCCCGGCCTGCTACCGGGCAGCGAGCTTGTCGTCCGCGGTGTAGACCCTCTTCGACAGGTGCTCTGGGAGCGGGACATCCGCCTACCCCGGGAGCCCGGCGTCCTGAGGGTTGACTGCCGGGAAAACCTTCCCTCGGAGCCTCCGGGCTGGATTCGGATTCGGGTCGAGGATGAGCAGGGGAAGGAGATCGAGAAAGCCAGCATGTTCGTGACCAACCACGGGAAGACGCGTTCGACCTTGTTCTCCGCAGATATCTCCGGTTTGCTGGAGCTGGGGCCAATGGCGCCTCAGTCGGTTGGCATCGTCGTCCGGGCTCCCGGGTTCCTGGAGCAGCGGCTGATCGACTTCCTGCCTGGAACGGGCGTAGATCCCCAGGTTGTGCGTCTCGAACGAGCCCGCACCTTGACCCTTCGAATCCTGGACGAGACGGGTCAGCCTTTGGTCGCTCAAACGATCAAGCTGGTCGACAACCAGGGATGGGGAGAGACCGAGCACTTGACGGCTTGGGGTGCCCAGAGGGTGGTCGCTCCGCTGCGAGCCCTCGAGGTCCAAGCCTGGATCGGTACGGAGGTCTGGACCGATTCGATCGGAGCCGACGAGACCGAGTTCGATCTGATCCTGCCGGCCCACGGACACCTGGTCTTACGGCTCGATTCGATCCCGCCTCTGGAGAACGAAGAGGGAGAGCTTTCGGTCCGATTGAAGGCTGCGGAAGGCAACGGCACCTTGCAGCGCTCCCTCTACTTCGATCGGGACGCCGTCCCTCCCCTCGAGCTGTCGATCCCGCTTCGGGTGGGCGAGTACGAGCTGGAGGTCTTCCTCATCGAGAAAGATCCGGAAGGTGAGGACAAGGCCGAGACCCGCATCCTGCAGGAGCAGATCGACCTCGGCCCTGCGGAGGCGGAGAAGGTC
>JAUIEE010000632.1 GCA_030428965.1 bacterium
GAAGTCGATCCTCGAGCGTTCCCACCAGGAAGCGCCGGCCGAGGACGTTCGCGTGCTCGAGGCCAACCTCGACCGGCTGGGCGGGATGATGAATTTCGCCACGCGCTTCGTGTGCCGGCACCGACAGCTGGCCGAGTACTTCGGGCAGAAGCTGGAATCCGGTGAGGGCTGCGGAGCCTGCGACGTGTGCCTGGGCGAGCTGACCCTGGAACCCGAGCCCCAGATCCTGGCCCAGAAGATCCTCTCGGGCGTGGTGCGCTGCGAGCAGCGCTACGGGGCCTCCCACGTCACCGCCGTCCTGCGCGGCGCCTCGACCGCGGCCATCAAGCGCGCGGGACACGACGGGCTCTCCACCTACGGTCTGCTGCGGGATCGCACCCAGGGGGAGGTGCGCGGCTGGATCGACCAGCTCATCGGCCAGGATCACCTGAGGACGGCGGGAGACCGCTACCCCACGCTGCAGCTCTCGGCCAGCGGAGTGGAGGTCATGCGGGGCGAACGGGACGTCGTCCTGTTCGCCATCCCCAAGGCCAAGGGCAAGTCCTCCGCGCGCAAGGCCAAGCCCAGCTTCGAGGAGGAAGGCCTCGACGTGGACTCCGACCTGTTCGAGGCCCTGCGAGGCCTGCGACGGGACCTGGCCCGGGAGCGGGGCGTTCCGCCCTACCTCGTCTTCAACGACCGCACTCTGGCCCAGCTCGCGGCCCACAAGCCCACCACCCCCGAGGCCTTCCTCGGGATCAAGGGCGTCGGAGAGAAGAAGGCCCAGGACCTGGGGCCGGCCTTCCTCGAAGCCATCCGGGCCCATGCGGGCTCGCAGGAGCGAACCTCGGCACCCTGACTGCGAACTTCAACGGCCGTCCTGGTTCCGGCTCTCCAGAAGCGCCAGCACCCGACCGAGCTCGGCCTTCAGCGCCTCGATCTCGGCTTCCTTGCGAGCCAGCTCCTCCCAGATCCTGCGATCTCCTTCGTCCAGGGCCTGGATGGCCGCCAGGGCCACTCCGTCGGGATCGATCGTATCGATCGTGCGCTCCCCCAGGCCGAGCGTCGACACCAGCCTCTGCGGATCGAGGTGTGCGATGCCGACCCGATCAAGCACCTCAGCAGTCGCCCGCGCCTCACGCCCACGGCGGAGCCAGAAGCACCGGTCCCCGAAGAACAGGTTCTCCGCCACGGTGAGCTCATCGACGAGGCCGAGGTCCTGGTGGACGATCCCCAGCGCTCCGTCATGCAGGATCTCGACCGATCCACCGTCGGGGGTCTCCACCCCGTCGAGCACCTTGAAGAGCGTCGACTTGCCGGCACCGTTCGGGCCGAGCAACGCCACGAACTCACCCCCAGCGAGGGCGAGGTCGACACCGCGAAGCGCCTCGGTGGCACCGAAGCGCTTCGTGATGCCGAGCAGGCGGAACACGACGCCGTCGGCGGCGGTCGGCCCCTTGGGACGAGGCGTCACGAACCCCAGAGCTGTCCGAAGTACTCGGCAAACTCGAAGTCGGGGTACAGATAGGGCAGACCTTCGGGGTAGTCGGCGAAGTTCTCCTGCATCATCGTGAAGTTCACGCGCACGCGGGTCTTGTGGCCGCGCTTGGCCGCCTCGCGCCGCACGCGCTCCATGCCCTTGAGCGTCTTCTTGAAGCTGCCCCCGATGCCGCGGATCGCCTCGTGTTGCTC
>JAUIEE010000212.1 GCA_030428965.1 bacterium
CGACGCCTCCGGACAGCCCGTGGTCGGGGCCGAGGTCCATGCCGCCCGCAGGGAACCTTCCATGCACCGCACCCAGGTCAGCGACGACACCGGAGGCTTCCGGCTGGACGCGCTGCAGCCGGGGAGCTGGGAGGTCTGGACCCTGGGGGAGGTGCCCGAGGAAGGCGTCGGTCTCGCAACCTGGCTGTCGAACCAGGCCGAGCTCGTCGAAGGCGAGGAGACCTTCGTGGTCCTCGGCACGCCTGCGACCAAACCTGTGCGCATCCTCGGCAGCGTGCAATCCGGCAACCGTCCGCGCCGCGCCAGCGTCCTGTTCGAACCGGAAGGCGAGGGTCGCGGGGCCGGGGTTCAGCTGACCCTCGCGGGGGAGGACGGAGAGTTCCGGGTGCGACTCGAACGACCGGGGGCCTACGTCGTCACGGTGCAGCCGTTCGGCGGTCGAGCGGCCTCGATCCGTTTCCCGATCGAGGTCCCCGACGCCCTGGAACATCGCCTGGAGCTTTCGCTGCCGATCGGAAGACTGGCGGGCCAGGTGCTCTCCGGGAGCGGAGAGCCCATGGCGGGCGCGGAGGTCGTGCTCATGGCGACGGGCCTCCAGCCCAACCTCCTCCAGACGAGCGGATCGCCCCGCGTGCACACCGACCAGGACGGACGCTACGCCTTCGGGGACTTGCATCCGGGCACCTACGCCGCCCGCCTCTTGCCTTCCCCCGACCCGATCAGCGGACTCTCGAGCGGCATCCTCGTGCGCGAGGAGATCCAGGTGACAGGCCAGCTCGAACAAGTCGACTTCCGGCCGGCTCCGGGGGAGAGGTTCGCCGGACGGGTCCTCGATGAGAAAGGAAGCGCCGTCCCCGGAGCTTCGATCTTCGTGCGCCTCGCCTCGGGTGGCTACCTCGAACGCCGCAGCACCCTCGTCAGCGATCGGGACGGGCGCTTCGTCGGCCCGGCCCTCGCGCCGGGTACCTACACCCTGTTCGCCCGCAGCGCGACCGGGGAGAGCCGTGAGTCGGCGCCCTTCGAAATCCGGCCGGGGGAACGACCGGAGCGGGAGCTCGTGATCCATCCCGGCGGTTTCCTGAGCCTGCACGGCTCCCCGGAGCACGGCAGCCCGTCGATGGCCCATCTCTCCGTGACCGACGGCCAGGGAAGGGAGGTGCACGGCATCACGGGTCCCTGGGCGCTGAACCAGGACTGGACCGCTGCCCAGTCCGTCTCGGTCGGCCCTCTGTCTCCCGGCCTCTACCGCATCCGAGCACGCCTCGCGGACGGCCTGCAGCTGGAACGTCACGTGCGCCTCGAAGCCGGTCGAACGGTCGAGGTCCGGCTCGGGGACGAAGAGGGCACGAGCCCCCTTCTGCCCTAGCGGAAGGCGGCTACTCGCCTTCGTCCTGGGCCCGCAGCCAGGCCAGCACCTCGGCGAAATCCGCGGCCGGCTCGGCACGCACCCTGAGGGGCTCTCGGGTGATCGGATGCTCCAGTTCGAGCTCGAGGGCGTGCAGGGCCTGGCGCGCGATGCGTGGGGCCTGTTTGGGCCAGGGCGAAGCCACGCCCGGTCGGCCGCGGTAGACCCGATCCCCGATCAGAGGATGGTCGATCGAGGAGAGGTGCACCCGGATCTGGTGCGTACGCCCGGTGCGCGGCGAACACTTCAGGTAGCTGTGCCCCTTCCAGCGTTCCAGGGTCTCGTAGAAGGTATGCGCCTCCAATCCACCGGTCTCCGGCTCTTCCTCTTCCTCGTCCGTCGTGGGCATGCCGACGACGGACATGCGATCGTTGCGTGAACGGGAGCGACACATCGGGGTGTCGATCCAGTCCGAATCGAAGCGCGTCACCCCCATCACGAGGGCCAGGTACGTCTTGCGCACGGCTCGCTCGCGAAAGAGCTCGAGCAAACGCTGGGCAGCCGGTTCGCTCTTGGCCACCAGCATGACCCCGCTCGTGCCCGCGTCGAGTCGATGGATGATGCCCGGACGATCCTCCCCCTGGGCACGGGGCAGATTCGCCCAGCGCTCCTGGGCCAGCTCCGAGACCGTGCCGCCCTGCACGACGCCGGTGGGGTGCGAGACCATGCCGGGGGGCTTGGCTACGGCGGCCAGGTGCTCGTCCTCGAAGACCACCTCCAGCCGACTGTCCTCCGGCCCCCCGGGCCTCACCCGGGAGCGCGGCACCACGGAGAGCTCGATCCATTGGCCGGCCTCCAGGGCCAGGGACGGCTTGGTCACCGGCTCGCCGTCCACGGCCACCCCTCCGTCGTGGATGAGCTCCTTGAGGCGCGTCCGGGAGGCCTGGGGCACGAGGTCGCGCAGGGCCCGATCGAGCCGGCTGCCGGCGAGCTCGGTAGGGACCTGGAAACGGGTCTCTCGTTCGGGAAGGCCCTGGGACGCCATGGGCTGAATATGCCCCCGCGGACCTCTCAGCGCCACGCCCGGGCCGATCTTGCGGGATCGAGTTCGGCCGGTAACATCGTCCGGCTTTCAGGGTAAGAAGCCCCCGTCCCGAGGACCCGTCGTGCCAAAGAGCGGGCGCCCTCGGCTTCTCCGAGACCCGCATGGAGGACGCCTGTGTCACTCATTCTTCTGACCGCCCTTTTGACCTCTCCCGCCACCCCGACCCAGGAGAGCCTCGACGCTCCCCCGCCGGGCATGGTCCACGTGCGGGGCGGCGATGCCCTGATCGGGCTCGACATCGATGACGTCAAGGCGATCATCATGGAAAACGAGGGCATGGCCGGACCGCTGGCCTCGGAGACGCCCCAGCACACCATGAAGGTCGAGGACTTCTACCTCATGACCACACCGGTGACCCACGAACAGTACGCCGCCTACGTGCGTGCGACCGGCGCCAAGCCGCCCCACCTGTGGGGCGCGGCCGCCCTGGACGAGGGTCGCAAGCAGTACCTCGAGGAGGAAGCCGCCCGGCGCCGGGAGGCCCTCAACGAAGGCATTCGTCTCGAGCGCGTGCCCTTCGACCCCGAGGAGTGGTGGGACAAGAACTGGGAGTCCTGCGACTGGGAGGTGCCCGAGAACCTGCTCGACCATCCCGTCGTCAACGTGACCTACTACGACGTGGAGGCCTACGCCCGCTGGGCGGGCCTGCGTCCGATGACCGAGTTCGAGTACCAGTACGCGGCCCGGGGCAAGAAGAATCAGCCCTACCCCTGGGGCGACAAGTGGGACGACAAGCTGTACTGCAACACGTTCCACTACGGCGAGGACACGACCCAGCCCGTGGCCAGCTTCGAGGAAGGAGCCGTGGGCGGGATCTTCGACCTCGTGGGCAACGTCTGGGAATGGACCTCCAGTCCCTTCAGTGCCTACCCCAAGTACAAACCGGTCAAGGTCGACGTCGGGCGCGGCAAGCAGAAGCGCACCGTGGAAGGCCTGGCAGGCTGGGATCCCAACGCGCGGGTCGCCGTCGGAGGCTCCTACAAGAACGACAAGCTGGCCGCCCGGGTCACGACCCGCAGGAACACCGACCGCACCCAGTCGACCGACGCCCTCGGCTTCCGCTGCGCCGCCGACGCGGTTCCCGGCAAGGACCTCTTGCGCTGGATCATCGACGACGACGTCCAGTTCCGGGTCCTCCCCGAGGACACCGACTTCTACGGCGAAGAGCCGATCATCGCCCAGAAGTGGACCTCCAAGGCGAGCGAGGTCTCGCGCGAGATCCCGGGCTACAGCGTGATCACGGGCCACGAGTACTTCGCCTTCGCGCCGGCCCTGCAGGCCCCGGGAGCCTCGGTGAAGAACCTCGGAGATGAAAGCGAAAAGAACGGCCCGGTGGTCCTGGGCATCCTGACCACGACCTCGCCCACCCTCGAGCCCAAGCTCGATCCGGGCACCTACTTCTTGACCTGGCGCGAAGCAGCCAAGGTCGAGGAAGAGGAGCCGAGCGAGGACGAAGAGGAGGAGCAGGCCGCACCGCCCCTGGCCAGCTTCACGGAAGCGGCCAACTTCAACGCGGAAGTCGCCAGCTTCATCTTCTTCGACATCGAGGGAAAGCCGGTCACGGCCGTTCCCGCCACCGAGCTGAACTACGATCGCCCCACCAAGAGCAAGAGCCCCTTGCGCGTCGACCCCTGGGTCCCGCCCGATCCGGAGGAAGTGGACGAGGACGACGAGGACTACGTTCCCCCGGTCCCCATGGACACCGTCGTCCTGGGCGTGTTCGTGGCCGGCAAGCACAAGAGCAAGGGCTTCAACTTCGACCTGCCCATCAAGGTCAAGCCGGACACGATCGACGACACCTGGCGCCGCTAGGCGCTGCTTCTTCGGAACCCGAGCCCCTGGCGCGCAAGCGCTAGGGGACCGTCAAGATCCAGTCCGGCTCCCCTGGCTCGACGACAGGAGCGCGCCAGACGCACCAGCTCGTGGACTCCTGGCCAAGCACTTCCATGATGCCATCTCCGGTCAGGTCCGCTGGGAGCAAGTGGCTACCCAGCCGATCCGATCCGGTGGCGTAGAGCGTGTCATCGTTGGGCGTCCCGAGGATGCCCGTTCCTCCCTCCCAAACGAACAGGAGCCCGGCATTCACGCCTCGGAAGTCGGCGTACTCGGTTCCGGAGAGCACGTCGATCTGGTTGTCCCCGGTGACGTCGACCAGATAGGTCCCCGCCCGGGTCAGCTGGTCGTCCGGCAAGGCTCCCTGGACCGCGAGAGTCGTGCTCTCGTTCACGTTGCCCACCAGAGAGCTCCCTCCTTGCCAGACGTAGATGGCACCGCTGTCCATGGCGTCCCGATCGGCGTTCGTGGTCCCCGCCACGAGGTCGAGGCACCCGTCACCGGTCACATCAGCGATCTGGCAAGACTGCAGGGTATCGTGCCGCGATGCATCCGAGACCGAGAGCTGGGCCGTGGGAGACTGCGTTCCGGTCAGATGGGTCTGACTCCAGACGCATAGAACTCCCTCCTGGTCGGGTAACTCGTTCCCCAGGCGAAGGACCAGGTCTTCGTGCCCATCCCCGGTCACGTCCGCCATCTGTAGGTCATTCGGCAAGGGCTCGTAGGCCACTTCGAACTGAGCGTCGAGGGTGCTGTGGGCAGCAGGGGATCCCGATAGCGACGTTCCCCCACTCCACACATGGAGCCGAAAGGGATCGGTATCGGTCGAAGCGACCAGGTCGAGGATACCGTCCCGGGTCAGATCCACAGCTCGAATGACATCTTGACCCAGGAAGCCGTTGTAGTACGAGACGCTCAAGCTCGCGTCCGGCGCCGTCGCTCCGGAATACGTCGAGCCAGCCTTCCAGACATAGACGGCCCCCGTGTTCTGGACGCCCCCGACATCCAGGAACGGGGCCCGCGCCACGAAGTCAGGCCGGGCGTCGCCCGAAACGTCCGCCAAGAAGGCAAACGATAGGTAGTTGGGAGAAGGGACTCCCGGGACGGAGAGCGTGGCCGTGGGGGGCAGGGTTCCGCTCAGAGTCGAGCCGCCTTGCCACAGGTAGTACGCGTCCCGGTTTAAATCCGCTCCGATGACGTCGGCCGTACCGTCACCGGTAAGATCTCTCACGATGAGACTGCGGGGTCCCGAGCCCATGCCTCCGAGGTAGCTGGTTCCCGCGGCACTGAGCTTGGCCGTGGCGTGGGTTTCCCCCTGAAGGCTGGCGCCCCCCTCCCAGACGTAGAGAGCCCCTGTGAACACCTGACCCCCGATCTCGGCCCGCGGCGCGCTGGCGACGACGTCGAGGACCCCGTCCCCGGTCACGTCTTCGAGGACGAACTCGCCGTTGAAGGAGTCGTAGTAGCACAGCTGGTCGTAGGGCACGGCATTCGGATCGCGCAGCGTCGCCGTCGGGGCCGACGCACCGAGCAGGGAGGCTCCCCCCTTCCAGACGTAAACGATCCCCACGTTCTCTACTCCGTTCCAATCCGCGAAGGGAGCCGGGATCACGATGTCGCGAACGCCGTCGCCCGTAACGTCTGCCAACTGAGCGGTGCGTGACCCCAGCCCCCCGGCGGGGTCGGCCACCGAGAGCACGACGTCGGGAGCGCCGCCGAAGCTCGCTCCACCTGCCCACACGCACACGGCCCCATAGGTCACTGGGTCCAGCTGTCCGGTGACGGTCACGACGAGATCGAGAACGCCGTCCCCGGTCACGTCCGCGAACTGGGGGAACGAGGCGGCCACGCCAGGGGGGTAGTCCAGGCTGGCGCTCGGCTGACTCGAGAAGTCGGAGCCGCCCAGCCAAAGGGCACCCCCGAGCGTACCGGCGCGCGGAACCACGTCGAGGAACCCGTCGCCCGTCACATCCCCCAGGACCTGGGGCTGGAGCGCGTTCTGATACGTCCCCTCGACGCGAACCGTCAAGGTCAGCCGCGTCCGCGCTCGCCACTCATCCCGGGCCTCGAAAACCACCTGGCGCAGGCCGGTGGAGCGATCGAGGAGCTCCCAGCGCACTTCGCCCGTAGCGGGTGACGCCACCTTGTGGAGCGGGTGGAAGATCATGCCCGGCTGAGGGTTGAGGACCCGCAAGGAGACGCGGCCCCCCTCGGGGTCCGTCGCCGTCACCGTGAAGCGCAGGAGGTCGCCGCCCCGCACGCGCCGGTCATCTTCCAGGTCTACCACCACCACGGGCGGCAAGTTGTTCCCCGCGCTGGGCTCGACGTCGCGCTGAGAGCCTGCCAGCGCCCCCCCCACCTGGGCCGCCGGGACACTGGCGACGAGCCCAAGGGCGGTTGGAGCACTCCAGGACAGCAAGGCCCGGACAGCGGCGAAGATGAACAGGAAAGCGAAGGAAAGCGAGCCCGATCCCATGGTAGTCAAACCTCCCAGAGGGATGACCGTAGCACCTAGGGTCGTAGCTCGCTACCCCAGCAGCCGGCGCAAGAGGCAACCGCTTGCCGGGGACGGGTTCAGATGCGCAATCCTCCGAGGTTGTGTTCGAGGAGCTCGAGCTCATGCTCGAGATGGCGGCCGTGCCCGCGACGGAGCTGACCTACGACCACCCCTTGGGTCCCGCCCGATCCGCCCGCGGACAGGTAGGTCTTCCGACGAGTCGGGGTGAGGTACGAACGAACTAGCTGCGCAGCCCTTCGAGGTTGCGCTGGAGCAGCTCGAGCTCGCGGTCGAGCTCGACCTTGCGCTCGCGCTCCGCCTCGACCACGTCGGGGTCGGCACGTTCCAGGAAGCCCTTGTTCTTGAGCTTGCCCTCGACGGCACCGAGCCCCTTCTGGACCTTGGTCACGCGGCGCTCGAGGGTTTCGACCAGCCCGCCCAGGTCCACGTCTTCACCGAGGGGAACGAAGACCTCGAGTCCGCCGGCGACGCCGACCGCAGACGAGGGCGGCCGCTCCGCGCTGGCGGAGACGTCGAGGCGCTCCAGGTAGGCCAGGGCGCGAGCCCGGGCGGCGCAAACCTCGAGCGTCTTGCGATCGGCCTCGGACGGCGCCGCCACCAGGGCGGTCAGGGGCTGGCGATCCCCGAGCATGGTCAAGGCGCGAATGCTGCGCACGGCGCCGACCAGCTCCTGGAGCACGCCGATCTCTCCCTCCGCGGCCTCGTCGATGCCGGTGGCATCGGCCCCGGGCCAGGCCGAACGGATGAGCATGGCGCCGGGCTCCTCCCCCAGCTCCTCGTGCAGGGCCTGCCACAGGATCTCGGTCTGGTAGGGCGTGAACGGGTGCAAGAGCGCGAGGGAACGCTTCAGCACGAAGACCAGGTTGCCGCGGGCCTTCTGGGCCGAGTCCGAGTCCCCCTCCTCGAGCCGGGACTTGACCAGCTCGAGGTACCAGTCGCAGAAGTCGTTCCAGACGAAGCGGTAGAGGGCGTTGGCCGCGTCGTTGAAGCGGAACTCCTCCAGGGCCGCCTCGACCTCGCTGCGCGTGCGCTCCAGGCGCGAGCGGATCCAGCGATCCTCGAGCGGGTCGTCGCGCCCACCGGGTTCCTGGACCGTGCCGGAGAGACTGCGCATCACGAAGCGCGTCGCGTTCCACACCTTGTTCGTGAAGCGCTTGCCCATCTCGAAGCGATCCTCGGAGAGCTTGACGTCCTGCCCTTCCCGGGTGAGCAGCACCAGGGACAGGCGCACCGCGTCGGCCCCGTACTGGTCGATCATGTCGATCGGATCGATACCGTTCCCGGCCGACTTCGACATGCGCTTGCCCTTGCCATCGAGCACCGTGGCATGGATGTAGACCGTCTTGAAGGGACAGCGCTCTTCCTCGGGCAGGTGGTCGAGCAGCTCGTAGGCCGCCATCACCATACGCGCCACCCACAGGTAGATGATCTCCCGTGCGGTGGACAGGAAGTGGGTCGGATAGAAGCGGGCCAGGTCCGGCGTCTTGTCGGGCCAGCCCAGGGTCGCGAAGGGCCACAGGTAGGAGGACGCCCAGGTGTCGAGCACGTCCTCGTCCTGGCGCACGATGGGCTTTCCCGTCTGAGGATGGGGCGAGCCGAGCTCGATGTCCTCGCGGGAGGCGACCGGGACGTTGTCCTCGTCGTACCAGACCGGGATGCGGTGCCCCCACCAGAGCTGGCGCGAGATGCACCAGTCCTGCACGTTCTCGAGCCAGTCGAGGTAGACCTTGGTCCAGCGCTCGGGGCGGATCTCGAGCGCCCCGGTCTTGACGGCACGGATGGCCGGTTGGGCCAGGGGCTCCATCTTCACGAACCACTGCTCGCTGACCAGAGGTTCGATGGCCGTCTTCGAACGGTCCGAGATCGGAACGTTGTGCTTGTAGTCCTCGACCTTCTCCAGGAGGCCCAGCTCGTCCATCTTCTGCACGAGCTCCTTGCGGGCCTTCTCCCTGGACATGCCGGCGAACGGTCCGGCCTCCCCGTTGAGGGTGCCGTCCTTCTCCAGGATGTGGACCAGGGGCAGGCCGTGGCGCGCCCCCCGCTCGTAGTCGG
>JAUIEE010000213.1 GCA_030428965.1 bacterium
GGTCGATCCGGCCCGGGCCCTGGCCGACTTTCTCGAGCTCTCCGAGGTCGGTTCACAGACCAGCGAGTCCGACTTTCAGCTCGTCGGCGGTCGCCTGGACAATGCCAAGGCCGATCGAGAAGTGCAGGCCCTCTTGGTGGTCGGGTTCGAGCGTTACCCCGATTCGCAGGGACTGGCGAACCTCAGGGACAAGGTAGGCGACCGGATCCGTCAGGGAGACGACCTCCAGGCCCTGAAGGACCTCGAGGGGCTGGGCTACGTGGGCTCCGACTAGTGGAGCGCAACGGGCTCAGTCGCCCCCGAGCAGTCCCCCGATCAAATCCCCACCGCGCTTGTGCTCCCCACGACTCGCGCCGGCGGCCGCGAGCACGCGGTTGGCGAAGCGGGAGAACGGGGTCGTCTGGATCCAGCACTTGCCGGGTCCTTTCAGCACGGCGTAGAAGAGGCCTTCACCGCCGAACAGCATCGACTTGACGCCCTTGATGCGCTTGATGTCGTAGTCCACCGCTTCCTCGAAGCCCACGATGCAGCCCGTGTCCACGCGCAGGGTCTCGCCCGCGGCCAGCTCGCGCTCGATCAGGTGACCGCCGGCGTGGATGAAGGCCAGCCCGTCCCCCTTGAGCTTCTGGAGGATGAAGCCTTCGCCGCCGAAGAAACCAGCGCCCAGCTTGCGGGTGAAGGCCACCGAGACCTCGACGCCCTTGGCGGAACACAGGTAGGCGTCCCGCTGGCAGAAGACCTCGCCGCGACCGAGGTCGACGGGCAGGATCTTGCCGGGGTAGTCCGCCGCGAAGCCGACCTTGGCCCGTTCGCGTCCTTCGTTCGTGAAGGTCGTGATGAAGAAGCTCTCGCCCCCGATCTTGCGCTTGAGCCCCTTGAGCAGCCCTCCACCGGTGGACGAGTCCATCTCGATCCCGTCCTCGATCCACATCATGGAGCCGGGCTCGGCGCGCACGCCTTCGTCGGGGTCCAGGGTGATGACGACGGCCTGGAAGTCGTCGCCGACGAGCTCGTAGTTGATCTGATCTGCCATGGGGGTCTCCGGGGTGAGGTGCGGCCCCGATCCTACGCCGGCGGCAGGGCGATATTCACCGATGCGATGGGGTTTCCCCGCTTCTCCGGGCTCTCGGGAAACGAGCTGCGCCTCTAGAATGAGCGCCACTTGACCGACTCGAGCGGACAGGCCGCGACCTTGCGAAGGACGCGACCTCGGTTGAGCGCGTCCTCCTTTCGGAACGACCCCATGAAGATCCTGCAAGCACGGGAAAAGGACCTGATGGGCCTCCCCATTCGTCGCCTTCTGCCCGCCCGCAGCCAGCGCACGGTGGGCCCGTGGATCTTCCTGGACCACATGGGGCCGACCACCCTGGCCGAGGGAAAGGGCGTCGACGTTCCGCCCCATCCGCACATCGGCCTGGCCACGGTCACCTACCTGTTCGAAGGTGCCTTCCTGCATCGCGACAGCCTCGGCAGCCGGCAGACGATCGTCCCCGGAGACCTCAACTGGATGACCGCCGGGCGCGGCATCGTGCACTCGGAGCGCTCGCCGGACACGGAGCGCGCTCCCTCGCGCCCGATCCACGGCCTTCAAGCCTGGGTCGCTTTGCCACAAGCCCACGAGGAGGCGGCCCCTTCCTTCGCCCATCATCCGCGCGCCAGCCTGCCGAGCTGGCGCGAGGGCGGGAACGAGCTGTGTTTGATCGCGGGCGAGGCCTACGGGCACCGTTCGCCGGTCGAGGTGCTTTCTCCCCTGTTCTACGTGGAGGCCCGCCTCGCCCGGGGCAGCGAGCTGAAGCTGCCCGACGCCATGGAGGAGTGCGGCGTGTACGTCATCGGCGGCCAGCTTTCCGTCGCCGGCGAAGGCCTCGCCGCGTACGAGATGGGCGTCTTCGACTCCGAGCGCCCCTCGCTGCGGGCCGAGTCGCCGTCCCACGTGGTGCTGCTCGGGGGCGATCGCGTCGGAGAGCGCTTGATCTCCTGGAACTTCGTCTCCAGCTCCAAGGAGCGCCTGGAACGGGCCCGGGACGATTGGCGCGCCCAGCGCTTCGACCCGGTGCCGGGAGAAAGCGGGTTCATGCCTCTGCCCGAGCGCAGAGGCTAGCGGCTCCCGTCAGGACTCCCCCTGAAGGTGATGCTTCTTCAGGAAGCCCGTGATGTACTCGTAGGCGTCGTCCACCGAATCGGTGCGATGGAACAGGTCCAGGTCCTCGGGTGAAATGGTCCCGAACTCGACCATCGGCTCGAGGGTCAGGATGCGGTCCCAGTACTCGGTCCCGAACAGCACGATGGCCACGCTCTTCTTGATCTTGAGCGTCTGGATCAAGGTCAGGACCTCCATGAACTCGTCCAGGGTCCCGAAGCCACCGGGCATGATCACGAAGGTCTTGGCCAGGTAGCTGAACCAGAACTTGCGCATGAAGAAGTAGTGGAACTCGAACGCCAGGCGCCGCGTGATGTAGGGGTTCTCCCCCTGCTCGAAGGGCAGCGAGATGTTGAGGCCGATGTTCTCGCCCTTGGCCTCCGAGGCCCCGCGGTTGGCCGCTTCCATGATTCCGGGCCCGCCCCCCGAGCAGACCACGAAGCGCCGCTCGGTGTCCTCCAGGCTCTTCGACCACTGGGTCAGCTTGCCCGCCAGCTCGCGCGTCTGTTCGTAGTAGCGCGACATGTGGAGGTCCTTCTCGGCCCGCGTCACGTCGCCCCCCTCGGCCATGGCCTTGGCCAGGCGTTCCTCGGCCACGTCCCGCGGCAGGGTGCGCGACGAACCGAAGATCACGATGGTGTCCTTGATCTTGAGCTCGCGGAACCGGGCCCGGGGCTCCATGTACTCGGCGAGAATCCTCAGGGAGCGCGCCTCGACGCTGCTGAGGAAGGCCTGGTTGCTGTAGGCCTTGACGCCTTGGAATCGTGAATCGCCCATGGTTCTCCGCGGGGTGGACTGAGGTTGAGGGGAGATGGGTCGGTCGACCCGAGGGGCAGGCTAACTTGAAGGCCAGGACCACAGAAGCTCGGAAGAACCTTCGCGAATCCCCCTCGGGAGAGCCCCGGGGAGGCCGCTTCCGGCCGCCGGTGGCAGAGCAACGGCCGCCCCCGGGGGCCCCGTCCGGGCCGTTCGCAGCTCTTTTTGCGGGTTCCCTGATGGAGTCCTCGGTCGCCCCTCGTTCGGGGGGGTGAGGGGCTGGCCCCTGGCCCCCCAACTCCCTGACCCGGACCGAAGCCATGTTCCAACGCACCTTGTTCCCGCTCCTCCTGCTCCCGCTCCTGGCCGCCTCTCCCGCGGCCCAGACCGACGCTGTCCCCTACGACTCGCGCAACCCGGTCCACGCGGAGCACTTCTACGTCCTGCACGAGAACGCGGACGGCCTGCTGGCCTTCTCGGCCTTCGCCCAGACCTTCATCCAGGTCGCCGATCCCCATTCGCCGGTCCTGATCCGGGGCAAGTACGGTGCGATCCTCGAAGAGGACGGCAACGTCGTGGTCTACAACGCTCGGCGGCACGTGGTCAGCATCCTCCCGCTCCTGGACGGAGAGATCGTGGGTGACTTCGGACTCGAGTCGGACGTCGTCTACGTTCAGACCGAGCTCCGATCGGAACCCCGCGTCCACGCCTACAGCATGCAGACCGGGGAGTGGGGCGTCGTCTCCTTCGAAACCGGAAGCGACCTGAGGGTCGTCCTGAGCGAGTTCGCCGTGGGCGTGCATGCCCAGCCACCTGGACCTGGCGACCCTTCCACCATCGCCTGCTTCGGCGCCCGCAAGGGACTCTGGGTGCAGATCGAAGAGCTCACGAACGTCACCTCTCCGATCCAGGCGGACGGCAACGTGGTGGCCGCCGAAGTCCTGGACGGCTCGACCCTGCGGGCCTACGCCTTCTCGGCGGTCCACAACGTGGGGGCCCTTTCCGAGGAGCTCTCGGGGCCGGACGTCCTGCGGATCGACCACAACGTCGGCTATGTCCAGGCGCTCGACGCGGCGAGCTGGAGCGGCTCGGTCTTCAGTGCCTACGACGCCACCTGGGTCACCTCGACTCGACAGCACGACCTCTCCTCCACCACTCAGATGATCCTGGGGGACAACTACGTCGCGCTGCACGATGGCCCCTCCGACACGCCGACGCTCTGGGAAGCCATCGGCTCCCGACCGCACGACACCTGGACCCACCTGCCGCTCCCTGCGACCCTGCTGAGCGCCTTCGACGATTCGATCATGCTCCTCGATGAGAGCTCGATCGCACGCGCCTTCTCGGGCCTGGGTCCTTCGGGCCACTGGATTGGAAGGCCCGTTCTGGAGCCGGTCCTCCCGTTCCAAGCGGACTCCCCCCGCTACCACGGGGCCATCGATCGCAACGATTACCTCCTTCTGTTCTCTCCCGCACTCGGGTGGATTGTCGGAATCAACGGCGAGCGGGAGGTCGGCAAGGCCGTCATTTCCTTTCGAAACAACTCGGGCGGCCAGGTGCGCTTCACGGGCTACTCCCCACGCTGGGGCACGCTCCAGACCACCCCGCTCCTTCCGCAGGGGACCCAGACTCACGTAGGAACGTCCGTCGTCGCCTGGGAATCCACGGCTAGTGATGAGCTCTGGGTGTTCGATTCACGCCGCAACGAAATCGTCGGTCCGACCCCACTGGACGGAGGACAGGTCCAGGTCCAGGGCCACCAGGTCCTCGTCGTGAAGGATGCGTCCGTCTGCCTCTACTCGGTCCAGCGCGGGATCTGGCAGACGCTCGCGAAGCCCGGCGGCCCGATCGTCTTCCCGCTGCTCCAGCGTCCGGTCCTGTTCGAGAACGGAGGCTGGTTGGTGGACGCGGTGGGCGACCTGGTGGCCTTCGGTACGACCAACGACGTTCACTTCTGGCACAGCTACCCCGAAGAGAGCGAGTACTACGCCCTCCCGGCCGTGGGGTCCGCGCTCAACGCCAAGGTCGCCTTCTCCCTGCGGGGTGAAGGAGGGGACATCGTCAGTACCTACTACAGCGACGAACGCCGCTTCACGCCGATCGGCCTGCCGATCAGCTTCACGGGCTTCGCCTGGATCCGACGCCCCCTGCGCATCAGCAACCACGGCATCCCGATGGGCAGCACCACCCGCCACGTCGAGCTCGGCCTGCCCGAGGGAGCCCCCATGCCCGTTCAGGTCTGGGCCCAGACCCTGAACCGCAAGGCGTCCCTCCTGCCCACCCTCTTCGTGACCAGCACGGCCCCCGAGCCCCTCTGGGTGTTCTAGGAATCACGTTCGCACGCATCGCCCCGGGGGTCCGCCCGGAAACCGACTCGCACAGGCCCCGGGGCCTCACGTAGTCTTCCGGGCGACCTGTGAGCCCGAAGACTTCCCGAACCCGACGCGTCCTGCGCTTTCCCGTCGCTGGCATGACCTGCCAGGCCTGCGCGCTGACCGTGGAGAAGGCTATCGCTCGGGTCCCAGGAGTCGTCGAGGCCGCCGTGAACTTCGGATCGCGGTCGGCCGAGGTCGTCCTGGCGGAGGACGGCCAGGAACAAGACGTCCAGGCCGCGGTCCGCGCCGCGGGCTACTCCCTGCCCCGGGGCCCGTCGGGCTCGCGCACCCTGCGCGACGACGTGGAGTTCGCCCGGCGCGCCGAGGACACCGAGCAAGCGAGACTGCGCCGGGCCGCGATCGGCTGCGGGATCGGAGCCCTCTGGACCTGGGTCGCCAGCCTCTCGGGGTTGGGCTTCGTCGTCACGGCGATAGG
Source organism: bacterium (assembly GCA_030428965.1). Taxonomy (GTDB): domain Bacteria; phylum Planctomycetota; class UBA1135; order UBA1135; genus JAUIEE01. Next base: position 5,708 of record JAUIEE010000213.1, read on the forward strand.
CGCGACCGTCTGCCAGGCCTTCGCCCTGAGACCCATCCACGCGGCCGGAACCCGTTCGCTCCTGAAGGCCTCACCGGACATGAACACCCTCGTCTCCCTCGGCTCGGGTGCCGCCTGGCTGGCGGGCATGCTCGCTCCGGTCTTTCCGTCCGTTCTCCCCGGTGGAGGCGCCATGCACCTGCGCGCCTCGACCATGATCCTGGCCTTCGTGCTACTCGGCCGCTGGCTGGAAGGCCGCGCTCGGGAACGGACCGGTGCCGCGCTGCAGGACCTGCTCGAGCTGACCCCTCCCATCGCCCACGTCTTTCGTCGCGGCCAGGAGATCGACGTCCCCCTGGAGGAGGTGCGTCCCGGCAACCTGATCCTGGTCCGGCCGGGCGAACGCATTCCGGTGGACGGCAAGGTCATGGAGGGCAAGAGCGAGATCGACGAAGCGCTCTTCAGCGGCGAGCCTATCCCCCAGCTGCGCGCACCCGGAGACGAGGTGCACGCGGGCACGATCAACGGCGTGGGAGCGCTCTCGATTCAAGCCACCAGCATCGGGGAGGACTCGACCCTGGGTCGCATCACCCGCTCCGTGCACGCGGCCATGGGTTCCCGCGCCCCGGTACAGCGCCTGGCCGATCGCATCAGCGCCGTGTTCGTACCGGCGGTCCTGACCCTAGCTCTTTTCACCCTACTCGCGTGGACCTTCGCCGGCGCCGGATGGGAGCAGGCCCTCTCACGCACGGTCGCCGTGCTCGTGATCGCGTGCCCCTGCGCCCTCGGGCTGGCGACGCCCACCGCCGTGCTCACCGCCGTGGGACGTGCAGCCCGACGGGGCCTGCTCATCCGCGACGCCCAGGCCCTCGAGGCTTTGTCCCAGGTGAACCTGCTCGCCCTCGACAAGACCGGCACCCTGACCGAAGGCCACCCGACCCTGGTTTCGATCGAGCTCCTGGAACCGGAAGCGTCCCCCGACGCCGACACGATTCTGAGCCTGGCCGCCGCCGTCGAATCCCAGAGCGAGCAGCCCATCGCGCGCGCCGTCGTCCACGCCGCCGAGGAGCGCGGCCTGACCCTGCCCAAGGCCACGGGCTTCGAGGCCGAGCCGGGACAGGGCGTGACGGCGCAGGTCGAAGGTCAGCTCGTCTGGCTGGGAAGCCCCTCCGCCCTGCGGGAGAAGGGACTCTGGAACGACGCGTGCAGCGACCACCTGCAGCACCTGATCGAGCGACGCCAGTCCCCGGTCTTCGTCTGCATCGACCAGCGCCCCGTGGCGCTCTTCGCCCTGCACGACCGGCTGCGCGACGGGGCGCTCCAGGCCGTTCACGAGCTGCTCGAACAGGACCTCGCCGTGCGCATCCTGTCGGGTGATCACCCTTCGGTCACCGCGGCCGTCGGCATGGAGCTCGGCCTCACCAATGTGGAAGGCGGGCTCTCCCCCGAAGGCAAAGCCGAGCGGGTGCGTTCCCACCAGTCCCGGGGCCTGAAGGTCGCCATGACCGGCGACGGCATCAACGACGCCCTGGCCCTGACCCAGGCCGACGTCGGCATCGCCATGGGCGGCGGAGCCGACATCGCCCTCGAAGCCGCCGAGGTGACCGTCCTGCACGACGACCCCCGACAGCTCCCCGAGCTGTTCGAGCTCTCCCGCCGCACGATGCGCACCGTACGCGTCAACTTGACCTGGGCCTTCGCCTTCAACGTCATCGCCCTGCCCCTCGCGGCAGGCGCGCTTGCACCCTGGAGCGGATGGGCCATTCCGCCCCACTGGGCCGCGGCCGCCATGGCGGGCTCGAGCCTGTTCGTTGTGCTCAACAGCCTGCGCCTGCGCTGAAGTCACAGACGGGAAACCGGAACGGATGAGGACGATGGGCAGGTATGTGGAACCGCGGTAGAGTGAGCCTGCATGCAAGGTCCTCTCTTGGTTCTGCTTGCTCTGCTCGCTCCCGGCGTATCCCAGGAAGGAACGCCGCCCCCCGTCCGGTTTTCTTGTGGCTCGCAGCGGGGTCTCGGGACACTGCTCCTCACTTCCAGCGAGAGTCTGTTTGCCAGCGCCAGACCGGAGCGCGGCACTCTCGTCTCCCTCGCCGAGTCCTACCTGGAGCTGCACTGGCAGCAGTCCTTCGAGGGCAACGTGCGCAAGTACTCCCTGCAGCGAGAGCCCGTCGGTTTTCGCGTGATCGATCTGGCGGGCTGCGGTCCGAACCGGCTGGTCCTGTCCGGTGAATCGAGCTCGGGCGGCACTCGCATCGAGGTCTGGAAGTTCGACGCCGGGGCGATTCCGAGCGACCCGACCGATGGCGTGAGCACAGAAGCGATCCGGTACCCGACGGTCACCCTGCCCATCCTCAGCCAACGCGAGCTGTTCGAGAGTGGATCGCTCTCCGTCCACTCTCTGTGGGAGAACCCCGGCAAGGAGCACTCGGTTCTCGTCTACACCCAGGCGCCCCCAGGGGGCACGAACGAGATCTGGGACCTCGACGTGGTCCGTGGCTCCTGGACTCGGATCCTGAGCTCCGATCCCTCCTCGACGGCAACCTTCTGCCCCGCCCTGAACGTCCTGCGCCACGATCGGTGGGGCTATTGCCTCGACGCCGGTGGACGTGTCTTCGCCCTCGGCGGCCCCGACTCGACCTTCCTCTACTTCTTCGACGCTGACGGTGACGGCAGCCTCGATCTCGAGCGCACGCTTCACGCGCGCTACGAGCGCTTCTGGGAGCTCCATGGGGAGGCGGTCGTGGACGATCCCCGCCTGACGCTGAATACAGAGGGCTACCGCTGGGTGGACTGAGGGGCGCACGCGGCGTGGCCTTGCCCTGCCCCCGTGGGCCCAGCTGATTTCTCGGAATCCCTTGATGGAAACGAGGGCCCGATCCCGTTCGTGGGGATGGAGACCCGCCCCAGCCCCAAAGGAAGGCCCCACCATGTCCCTTCGCACCCTCGCCCTCTCCCTGGCCCTCCTGGCCCCGGCCTCCCTGGCCCAGACGGACTCGATCCCCTACGACCCGGCCAACCAGGTCACGCCTCGCCATTTCTTTCTTCTGCACGAGAACGGGGACGGCCTGCACGCCTTCTCGGCCTTCGCCCAGAGCTT
>JAUIEE010000214.1 GCA_030428965.1 bacterium
GGGCCGCGGTAGATCGAGGCGCGAGGCCAGGCGGGAGGTGCGCTCCAGTACGGCGCGGCGTTCGGTCTCGGCGCCGCGCACGATCGGGATCGAGGCCAGGAGGGCGCCGGCCAGGGCGGGGGGCGGAGCGGTCGTGAAGATGAACGAGCGCGCGCGGTTGACGAGCAGCTCGCACAGGACCCTGGAGCCGACGACGAAGGCACCGCCGACTCCGAGGGACTTGCCGCCCGTGACGACCCGCGCCAGGAGGCTCGTCTCGCCCTCGATCCCGGCCTCGGCCCAGGCCCCGGCGCCCTCGGGGCCGAGCAGTCCGACGGAGTGGGCTTCGTCCACGATCAGCCCCGCGTCGAAGCGCCGGCACAGCTCGTCGAGCTCGGCCAGGGCCGAGCGATCGCCGTCCATGCTGAAGATGCCCTCGGTCAGGACGATGCGCCGTCGCGCCGAGCGGCTCGCTTCGAGCTGACGGGCCAGCTCGTCGAGGTCGCCGTGGTCGTGGACCTGGATGCGCGCCCGGGAGAGGCGCGCCCCGTCGATCAGCGAGGCGTGGTTGAGCCGATCGGAGAACACCACGTCCCCGCGCTGGAGCAGCGAGGTCAACAGGCCCGCGTTGGCCTGGTAGCCCGAGGGAAACAAGAGCGCGTCCTCGGCGCCGAGCCAGGCGGCCATCTCGCGCTCGCAGGCGCGGTGCAGGGGCGAGCCTCCCCCCAAGAGGCGCGAGGCGCGTCCCCCGGCGCCGTGGTCCCGGGCAGCCTGGGCCGCGGCTTCGGCCAGGCGCGGATCGGAGGCCAGTCCGAGGTAGTCGTTCGAGGAGAAGTCGACGGGGCCTGGCCGCGCCCCCTCGAGCTCGCGCCGCAGGCCGGCCTGTTCCCGAAGCTCCAGCTCGTGTGCGAGCTCGCCTGCGATGCGCTCGCCCAAGGCAGAACTAGCGCGTCTCGCGCACCGCCTTCAGCCCCAGCTTCGAGAGCAGGGCGGCGTCGCTCTGGGGCGCCGGGTTGGGCGTGGTCAGGAGCTCGTCGCCCACGAAGATCGAGTTAGCGCCGGCCAAAAAGCACAGGCTCTGGCCTTCCTCGGTCATCTCCTTGCGCCCCGCGCTCAGGCGGATGACGGCCCTGGGCATCAGGATGCGGGCCGCCGCGATGACGCGCACCATCTCCGACCAGTCCAGGGGCTCGGCTTGCGCCAGGGGCGTTCCCTCGACGGCGACCAGGGAGTTGATCGGAACACTTTCGGGCTGGGGGTCCAGGATGGCCAGCTGGTGCAAGAGCTCGGCGCGGTCGAACTCGCTCTCCCCCATGCCGAGGATGCCGCCGCAGCAGACCGAGATGCCGGCTTCACGCACGTTCTCCAGGGTCTGCAGGCGATCGTCGTACGAGCGCGTGCTGACGATCTTGTCGTAGTGGCTGGGGCCGGTGTCGAGGTTGTGGTTGTAGTAGTCGAGGCCCGCTTCCTTGAGCCGCCTGGCCTGCTCACCGTCCAGCATGCCCAGGGTCACGCAGGTCTCGAGCCCGAGACCCTTGACCTCGCGCACCATGTTGAGCACGGATTCGAAGGCCTCGCCGTCCTTGACCTGGCGCCAGGCGGCGCCCATGCAGAAGCGGTCGGCGCCGCGCTCCAGGGCTTCCTGGGCGCGCTGCACGACCTCCCGGATCTCGGCCATCGGCGAGCGCTCCACGGGCGTCGTGTAGCGCGAGCTCTGGGAACAGTAGGCGCAGTCCTCCGGGCAGGCTCCGGTCTTGATCGAGAGCAGCTCGGAACACTGCAGCTCGTCGGGGCGGTGGTGGGTCCGGTGCACCTGGGCGGCCTCGTAGACCAGGTCCAGGAGCGGACGTGCCAGGAGTTCCTGGACCGCTTCCAGGGCCAGGTCGGAGGAAGGCTGGGAAAGCGTGGTCATGGGCCGAGCATTCTAGCCCGGAGATGGGCTGGACCCTATCCTGGCCCGCCCTTCCGGCCCGGAAGGAGCCCCATGAGTGCCCAGCGTCCGCCGCAGCCGACCCAGCCGCCCAACTACTGGGAATACATCCGGGTCGAGGAGCTCCTGACCCTGCAGCGGGGCCTGGCGGCGGACGAAGGGGAGATCACCAACGACGAGGTCCTGTTCGTCACGGTGCACCAGATCTACGAGCTGTGGTTCAAGCTCGCCCTGCGGGAGCTCGTCTCTCTGCGTGATCTCTTCAAGGGCGAGGCGGTCCAGGAGCAGAAGCTCTCCCGCGCGGTGCGCGGCGCGCGGCGCGTGGTCACGATCCTGCGCTCGTGCATCGATCACTTCGAGGTGATGGAGACGCTCACGACCCGCGAATACCTGGGCTTCCGGGACAAGCTGATGCCCGCCAGCGGTTTCCAGAGCGCTCAGCTGCGTCAGATCGAGATCTTGCTCGGGCTACGGGACGAGGAGCGGCTCTCGTTGGGGGGCGAGGAGAGCTACGTCCAGGCGCTGCGGCGACACGACGGGGCCGAGTCCCCGGCCTCCCGACGCGTCGAACGGCAGAAGAAGGACCTGCCGACCCTCGCCACTGCCGTGGCCGCGTGGTTGCATCGCACACCGATCGGGGGCAAGGCGCCCGGGGAAGCTGGTGCGGAGGACGCGCTGCAGCGTTTTCTCGAACAGTACGTCGCGGCCCAGCACGCCGAGGTGGATCGCAGCTGCGAGCTGGCCCTGGCGCGCACCTTCAGCGACACCGATCGCGACCTCCTGCGGCAGCGCTACGACCGAGAGAAAGAGGACATCCGGGCCTTCCTGCATCCCAGCGAGGAGGAGGGAGGTGCGCACCGGCAGCGGGTGCGGGCCGCGATGCTGTTCATCCTCTCCTGTCGTGAATTGCCCCTTCTGGCCTGGCCGCGCGAGCTGCTCGACAGCTTGATCGAGCTCGAACAGGTCTTCCTGATCTTCCGTCAGCGCCACGCGCGCATGGTCGAGCGGGTCATCGGCCGGCGCACCGGGACCGGCGGCAGCGCCGGCGTCGACTACCTGGACCAGACGGCGCTGCGCTACCGCATCTTCCGCGATCTGTGGGCCGTACGGACGTTTCAGATTCGCCGCGAGGCCTTGCCGCGGCCGGAGAACGAAGACTTCTACGGTTTCCGCAGCAGCCCTGGGCAGGGCAGCTAGAGCCGTTTCCCTCCCCGGGGACACGGGGCTCTTCCGGCTGATTTCATCGAGTTCGGATGCTTTCTTTACGCGTCCTTCACCGGCATGGATTTTAAAGACGCCCGGCTCCCCCGGGGGCCCCATGTGCGTGCCCCATGTCGAAGGCGACGATCCTCGTTATCGAAGATGACCCGGACATCGTCGAGGTCATTCGTTATGCCCTCGAGCGAGAGGGGTTCACCGTCCTGACGGCCTCCGCCGGGGAACGCGGGCTGCAGGAGGCCCAGCGGCGACGGCCCGAGTTGATCCTTCTGGATCTCATGCTGCCGGGAATCGACGGCCTGGAGGTCTGCCGCCGCCTGCGGGAACGCAGCGAGACCCAGGCCATCCCGATCGTCATCCTGACCGCGAAGGGGGAAGAGGCGGACATCGTCGTCGGCCTCGAGATGGGAGCGGACGACTACCTGCCCAAGCCCTTCAGTCCGCGCGAGCTCGTGGCTCGCATCCGCGCCGTGCTCCGGCGCACCCAGCGGGCCCCCAAGCCGGAGGGCAAGAGTCGCGTCGAGATCGGTGAGCTGGTCCTGGACCTGACGCGCTACGAGGTCCTCAACGATGGGGAGCCCGTTCCGCTGACCCGGGCCGAGTTCCGCCTCCTGTGGACCCTCGCCCAGCGACCCGGACGCGTTTTCCCGCGCAGCGAGCTGGTGGACCGCATCACCGCCGGTGAGAGCTACATCATCGACCGCAACGTGGACGTTCACATCAGCTCGATCCGCAAGAAGCTCGGAGAGGCCGGAGGAGTCATCGCCACGGTGAGGGGCGTCGGGTACAAGTGTAGGGATTGAGGTTCACCCAACCCCGGTTCTTCTGGCGGCAATTCGCCGCCTACGTCGCCCTCCTGCTCGTATCGGCCACCATCATCGCCCTGGCGGTGAACCGCCGCATGGAGGCTGCGTGGACGTCCTCCCTGGAGAAGACCCTGCGTGCCGGATGCGGGCTGCTCTCCCCCTACGCCGAAGAGGTCCTGGCGCGTGGTGCCGCCGGGGAGATCCAGGCCCGTGTCGAACAACTCGGGCTCGACAGCCGTCTTCGCACCACGCTCATCTCCACCGAGGGGAGAGTGGTCGGAGATTCCCACGAGGACCCCAAGGACATGGAGGGCCACGGGAGCCGGCCGGAATTCCTCCAGGCCATCGCCGAGGGCGTGGGGGTGTCGGAGCGTTTCAGTCACACCCTCGGCTACGCCATGCTCTACGTGGCCAAGCCCGTTCGCAGGGGAGGCGAGACCCTGGGGGTCATCCGCCTGGCCATGCCCCTGGAAGAGGTGGACGCCCAGCTCGCGGCGAACCGCATGTCGATCGTGCTGGCCACCTCCATCGGCCTGGGCGTGGCCCTGCTCCTGGGGCTCTTCGTGGCCTGGACCCTTGCCCGGCCGCTCGAGGACTTGACGCGGGTCGCCAATGCCATGGGAGAGGGGGACTACGAGCAGCGGGTGGAGTTCGACCGCAACGACGAGTTCGGGCATCTGGGGGAGAGCCTCAATCGGATCGGCGCCGAAGTGGCTCGTCGCATCGCCGCGGTGTCCCGCGACGATGCTCAGCTGCGCGCCATGCTAGCCGTCATGGTCGAGGGGGTGCTGGCGATCGACGAATCCGACCACATCCTGTTCATCAACGACGCGGCCAAAACGATGTTCGACGTCGAGCTGGAGGAGTGTCACGGCCGCTCCCTGTGGGAGCTGGCCCCCATCTCGGAGCTGCAGGGTCTGACCAAACGCACCCGTTCCAGCTCAGCTCTGGCCAGGGCGGAGTTCGACATGTTTCGCACCGGCAAGGAGCAGGTGATCGATGCCCATGCGGCACCTCTCCAGGCGGGCGACGAGAGCGGGCTCGTCATCGTCCTGCACGACATCACGGATCTGAGACGTCTGGAGCGCGTGCGCAGGGACTTCGTGGCCAACGTCTCCCACGAGCTGAAGACGCCTCTGGCGTCCATCAAGGGGTTCGTCGAGACCTTGCTGGACGGGGCCTTGCACGACCCCGAGCACAACGAACGCTTCCTGGCGCGCATCGATGCCAACGTCGAGCGCCTCAACGAGCTCGTCTCCGATCTGCTCAGCCTGGCGCGCATCGAGTCCCAGGAGAAATCGATCAAGAGGGAGCTCGTCGACTGGAGGCCGATCATCGAGGAGGTCCGCTTGAGCAAGGAGGATCTCATGCGCCGCAAGGGGCTGAGCTGGGGCAGTCGCGGCTTCGACGAGCGAGCTCGGGTCATGGGCAACGCCAAGGCCATGCGACAGGTCGTGGACAACCTGGTCGACAACGCCATCAAGTACACCTCGGCCGGTGAGATCACGGTGCGCTTCGAGATCCAGGGGAACGAGGGCGTGTTGCTCGTTTGCGACACGGGCCTGGGCATCCCCGCGGAGGACCTCGATCGGATCTTCGAGCGCTTCTACCGCGTGGATCGGGCGCGCTCCCGCGAGGTGGGAGGCACCGGTCTGGGGCTCTCCATCGTGAAGCACCTCGTGCTTTCCCTCGGGGGCCGCGTGAGCGTGGAGAGCCGGGTCGGCCAGGGGACTTGCTTCCGCGTCAGCCTGCCCATGGGGCTTCCTTCCTGAGCGCTGGAGGCGCGCAGCTCGTCACGAGCCTGCCCGCGTGACGGCCCCTCAGGTCGCGAAGGTCACGGCGCCGGTGCCGACGTCGTACATCGCGCCGACGATGCGGATCGCTCCGCTTTCCTCGAGGCCGCGCAGGATGTCGCTCTTCTCGCGCAGGAGATCGATGGTCAAGGCCACGTTCTTCTCGGCGACGGCCTGGACGAAGGCGGCGTTCTGGGAGCTCTTGTCGGCGAATTCCGGGGCCGCGGGGATGGCCTCGATGGCCGGCTTGATGTTGGCCAGCATGCCGGTCAGGTGCCCCAGCTTGACGTCGTCGCAGGCGCCCTTGACCGCGCCGCAGTGGGTGTGACCCATGACGACCACCAGCTTGGAGCCGGCCACCTGACAGCCGAACTCGATGCTGCCCAGGATGTCGTCGTTCACGAAGTTGCCCGCCACGCGCACGCTGAAGAGGTCGCCGATGCCCGCATCGAAGATCAGCTCGGCGGAGGCACGCGAGTCGATGCAGCCCAACACGACGGCGAAGGGCCACTGTCCACCGCTCGTCTCTTCGACCTGACGCCGAAAGTCATGGGACTCCGGACGGCTCTCCTGGAAGCGAGCGTTGCCCGCAACGAGGGCTTCGAGCGCACGCTCGGGGGTCATGCTGGACTGGGTATCGGCGTTCTGCGCGCGTCTCATCGGTGGATCCTCGGTCGGTGCTGTGGTTAGGCGGAGGCGCGGGCCTGCTTGTGGACCGGCCGGTTGTGTACGACCTCGATGTTTCGAGAGCGGGCGGAGACCTCGAAGTCCTGCAGGATCTCGAGCACGTCGTGGTCGATCAGGATCGATCGGGAAGCGTCGATCGTCACGTGGCTGCCGTTGGGGATGTTGGCCAGCTCCTTCAGGATGGCGCCCTTGTTGAGGAAGGTGACCTCCTCGGCCAGCTCGACCTTGACCCGGTGCGGTCGGGTCGGGTCGTCGCTCTCCTCGACCTGCAGGAAGTGCGAGTTTCGAAAGTGGGATCTCAGGATCGAGAACAGCGCCACCGTCATGCCCAGGCCGATGCCCGTCAGGAGGTCGGTGAACAGGATCGCCAGCACGGTCGTCAGGAACGGCACCCACTGGGCGGCGCCGAGCGAGTACATCCTCTTGAAGAGGGCCGGACGGGCGAGCTTGAAACCCACGATCAGGAGGATGGCGGCCAGGGCGGCCAGGGGGATCAGGTTGAGGACGTGGGGCAGGACCAAGACGAACAGCAGCATGAAGGCCCCGTGCAGGATGGCCGAGAGCTTCGTCTTGCCGCCGGACTGGATGTTGGCCGAGCTGCGCACGATGACCTGGGTGACCGGGAGGCCACCGATGGCTCCGGAGGCCATGTTGCCGATGCCCTGGGCGACGAGTTCGCGGTTGGTCGGCGTGACGCGCTTCTGGGGATCGAGCTTGTCGGTGGCCTCGACGCACAGCAGGGTTTCCAGGCTGGCGACGACGGCCATGGTGAGCGCCGCGACCCAGATCTCGTGGTTGCCGATCTGCGACCAGTCGGGGTAGGTCAGGAGGGAGAGGAACTCCTGCGCGTTCTGGGCGACCGGAACGCTGACCAGGTGGGAGGCTTCGAGCGCCCATCCGGGAGCCACGGCCTTGGCGACGAGCTGGAAGAGGACTCCGAAGAGGACCGCGGCCAGAGGTGCGGGGAAGATCTGGAACGCCTTCGACTTCTTCGCCAGCACGCTGGTCCAGAAGATCATGATCCCCAGGCACACCGTCGAGATGAGGATGGCGCTCAGGGAGAAGTCCCCCAGCATCGCCTGCAGGGAGCTCAGGGTGGTCTCCCCGTCGGGCTGGGCGAAGGCCATGTCGCCTTCGAAATCGCTGTCGTGCCCCAGGGCGTGGGGGATCTGCTTGAGGATGATCAACAGGCCGATGCCGGCCAACATCCCCTGGATGACCGAGGAGGGGAAGAAGTAGGCCAGCACCCCGGCCCGGGCCAGGCCGAGCAGGATCTGCAGCGCGCCGGCCAGCACCACCGCCACGAGGAAGGCCTGGTAGCTCCCCAGCCCTTCGATGGCGTTCAGGACGATCACCGCCAGGCCCGCCGCAGGTCCGGAAACGCCCAGCGGGGACCGGCTGATGGCTCCGACCACCAGGCCGCCGACGATGCCGGCGATCAACCCCGCGATGAGGGGGGCGCCGCTGGCCAGGGCGATCCCCAGGCACAGCGGGACCGCGACGAAGAACACCACGATGCTGGCGGGCAGGTCACTCTTGAGGTTGGCGAACAGCTTCAAGGAGGGCGGGCTCTGGTACGGGGACGTGGCGGCAGACGTGCTGACGGAGACCAGGGAAAATACCCGCTGGGCCTCCGGCGCCCAATCCGGGGTGCGTTCGCCCTGCCTGGGAGGTAGCGCCCCCGGACGGCTCCGTTTTAGGGGCTTGAAATGCGAAGAGCAAAGCACGAAATTTTATTCGTACAGGAGGGGTCACCTTCCCGTACCCCCTTGGAATCCCCGTGGCCGCAGCCGACGAAGACAAACGGAGCTCCAAGAGCGCCGATTCACACCAGAATCGGTGGACGTTCCTGAGCAACCACGCGCACGTGCTGATCACCCTGGCCGGGGATCCGCTCCTGCGCCTGCGCGACGTGGCCGAGCGCATCGGCATCACCGAGCGGGCGGTCCAGAGCATCATCTCGGACCTCGAGGCCGAGGGGCTCTTGCAGCGCCACCGCGAAGGACGCCGCAATTCCTACGAGCTGAACCTCGATCGTCCCCTGCGCCATCCGATCGAGAAGCACCGCAGCGTCGGGGAGCTCGTCGCCCTCATCCTGGGCTGAACGCAGCAGACCGTACGGTCGCCGACGAAGGGGGGCGTGTGCCCCCGATCGGCGTCCGTAGGTCGCTGCCTGCCGCTGCGCTTGCCTTGGAACGTGAGCTGCTAGAACGTGAGCTGCGCGCGAATCGTGAAGATGTTGACGCCATCGGCGTCGCTCGTGGTCGCCGAGCCTCCCTCGGTGTCCAGGACATTCGTCCAGCCGAGCATGAAGCGCAGGGTCGGGTTGTAGTACCAGTTGAGCGCCA
>JAUIEE010000215.1 GCA_030428965.1 bacterium
CGGGGTCGCGTCGAGGAGCGCGGGTATCCGCTGACGCTCATCTCCCCGGCCACCGAGAAGACGATCAGCTCCACCTTCGGCCAGCTCAACGAGAACTGCGTTCCGCTCGAGATCCATCCCGACGACGCCCGCGAGCGAGGCCTCGCGAATGGGGACGCGATCCGGGTCCACAACGAGCTGGGTGAAGTGCGTACCGTAGCGAAGCTGTCCTCCGACCTGAGGCCGGGCACGGTGTGCATGCCGAAAGGGATCTGGTCCCACAACACCCACAACGGGCGCACCTCCAACGCTCTCTGCCCGGACTCCCTGGCGGACCTGGGAGGGGGCGCCTGCTTCAACGACGCTCGCGTCGAAGTAGAGCCCGCGCAAGAGCCCTAGCCGTTGCCGCGCCGCACCCCGGCCGGGCCGTGGCTTCCGACGGGGATCATGACCAGGAGTATCCCTCGAGCCGGAGGCTCCCAGGGCTCCTCGGGCCGCGGTGGAGGAGCCCGCTCATCTCCGAACCGTTGCCGGTTCGGAATGCCTTCAGGGCGTGCCGGGTGGGGACGATAAAATCCTCCCCATGGAGAGTCGTCGCCGTCTTTGCTTGGTTCTGGGTGCACCGCTCGTTCTCTTCTGCGCAGCCTGTGGAGGTGGCGGTGGCGCCGCCGGCGGCTTGCAGGTGACGAACGCTCCCACGACTCCGGTGGGCGCCGAGGCGAGCACCCTCTGGAGTTACCAGCTGGATGTTCAGGGAGCGGACGCGGCTCCCAGCTTTCGTCGGGTCCAAGGGCCGACGGGCTTGACGGTGGACGCGGGCGGCAGGCTGTCCTGGACGCCTCCACTGGATGATCTGGGAACCTCTTCGGTCGAGATCGAGGTAAGCGACAGCGATCAGAGCGTTGTGGTCGACATCGACGTGCGCGTGCACCAGGGCCTCCTGCTGGGTACAGGGTACTCTCCCCGCGGCCACGACCAGGGCGTTGCCGTTCAGGACGGCGTGGACTACTTCACGAGCACGACCCACGGCAAGCTCGTGGGATTCCATACCAACTGGCGTGATGCGGGCACTACCAACGGCGAGATCCCGGGGCTGGTTGTGACCGCCATGGCCGCGCGCGATCAGTTCGGCGTCCAACCGACCCTCGTGATCGGATGGGCCAATGGGGACGGTGTCGCGGATCTCACGAGCGACAGTGAACCGGGAAACAACACCTGGACCAATGCGGAGACGCGCCAGGAGTTCCTCGACATGGTGACCGCTCTTGCGAGTACCTACCAGCCCCGGTATCTCGCCCTCGCCAACGAGTTCAACATCTGGTGGGCGACTCACGGGAGCGAGTACGACGACTGGGAGTCGCTCTACCAGTCCGCCTACGACGCGATCAAGCTGGCCAGCCCCGAGACCCAGGTCTACGTCACCTTCCAGCTGGAGTTCCTCAAGGGGGACTCTCCCATCTGGCCCCACGGGGACACCTGGGCGGCCTTCGACGCCATGGTGACCGGTGGTCCCCTGGACGCGGCCGTCTTCACGACCTACCCCTACTTCGAGTTCAGCTCTCCGGTCGCCATTCCCAGCGGTTACTACGACGAGATCACGACCCACTGGGGCGCGGGCCCCGTTTCCTTCACAGAGATCGGCTGGCTATCAGCGCCCAATTTTCCCTACCCAGGCGATCCCTCCGATCAGGCCCTGTTCATCTCGACCTTCTTCAACCGTACCCGCAACCTCGATCTGGAGCGGGTGCAATGGCTCTTCCTGCACGATGTGGACAACCAGGTCCTGTTTCCGCCCTTCGTGGGGGTGGGGCTGCGCAACAACGACGCCAGCGTGATCCGACCCGCCGACGGGGCTTGGCAGGCGGCCGTGTCCCTACGCGAGCGTTGAGGGGCTTTCGTTCACGGGGGCGCGCGCAGCCTGGGCGGCAAGTCCCCCGAGCCCGTACACTCAGGGCCGAGTCCGAACCTGAGGAGAGATCATCATGCTCGCGTACCTGCTGCTGACCCTCGCCCTTGGCTCCGAGGGGAGTCTCGTCAATCCCGGCTTCGAAGAGCGCTCGGAGGGTGACGAGGCCGTTCCCGGCTGGACGGTGGAGATGGGGGCCTTCAACGGGGCCAAGCAGCCCGAGTCCCACCTGGAGCTGGACCGCAAGGAGAAGCGCAAGGGCAAGGTCAGCCTGCACCTCTCCGGCGATCGCGACACGCGGGCCTGGAAGCTCGCGAAGCAGGCGGTGCCCGTGCGTCTCGGCGGCAGCTACCGGCTCGAAGCCCAGGTGAAGACCGAAGGGGTCGAGCCCAACGGTTTCGGGCTCGACAACTGCTACGTGGGGCTCGTGTTCCTCGACGGAGCGGGCAAGACCGTCGGCCGCCAGTTCGGTTTCCCCGACCGACCCGACCAGAGCTGGCGCACGCTGCGGGTGGAGACCGTGGCACCGGCCCAGGCGCGGGCAGGCTACGTGTACATCTTCCTGTCCATGATCGGAGACCTGTGGGTCGACGAGGTCGAGCTCTCGATCGAGGGAGGCGAGCCGCTGCCCGAACCGGAGGTCGTCTTCGCCGAGGACTTCAGCAAGCTGCGCAAGCTGCCCAGGGACTGGTACAAGGAGGTCGGGGCCACGACCGGGGACGGCATGACCGAGTCCAAGGTCGAGGTGGACCGCAAGGCCCAGGCGCTCTTGTTCGAGGGCGAGGCGGGGACGGGCAAGTGGTGGATCGTCGGGCCCGAGGAAGAGGCCGAGGCGGGAGCGGTCTACCAGCTGGAGGCGCGCGTTCGGGGGGAGGACATCCGTCAGGAGAACGGACAGTTCGGCAACCTCCACCTCAGCCTGGACTTCCAGGACAGGTCCGGCCAATCCCTGGGAAAGGCCGTCTTCGCCAGCGCGGATCCGGCCGAGACGCAGTGGCAGCCGCTCTCCGTCCAGGCGATGGCTCCCGCCGAAACCGAGACGGTGCGCGGGCGGATGTTCTTCTCGATGTCGGGGAAGGCCTGGTTCGACGACCTGGTTCTCAGTCGACTGCCCGAGGCTCCGAAGCCCTACGCGAACTGGGAGAGCGTGGAGGTGGAGGGCATCGTGCTGCGCTACGGTCCCGATCATCCCCAGGCTTCGGGCATGAAGGGCTACGCCCAGCGCCTCAAGCAGGCCAAGCAGGAGGTCTGCCGCCAGCTCGAGGTCGAGTTCCCCGAGACGATCACGGTCTGGATCTACAAGGACCTGGAGGAGGGTCGTTTGCTGACGGGCGGCAACCTGGACTTCGCCAACCCCCAGAGGCGTGAGGTCCACCAGCGCTGGAACAGCTTCATCGCCCACGAGATGGTGCACGTCATTGCCCATACCCGGCTCGAGTACTCGGGGACGACCCTGCTCGGAGAGGGGATCGCCGTGTGGCTCAACGGCCAGAGCCCTGCCGCTCACCACGGGCGAGCCGCGGCGCTGCTCGAGCAGGGGGAGCTGCCCAGCATGGCGGATCTCCTGGGACGCTTCCGCGAGCTGGGGCAAGGCTATCCGGCGGCCGGCTCCTTCTGCGGCTACCTCCTGGATACGTTCGGTCTCGAGACGTTCAAGCGGATCTACCCCTCCAAGGATCCTTCGGCCGATCTGGTGCAGCTCGAGGGGAAGAGCTTCGCGGGCCTGGAGTCCGGCTGGCACGAGGAGCTCGAGAAGTTCCGGTAGCTCTGAGGGCTAGAAGGGCGAGCGCTTGCGCCCGCCGCGCTTCTTCCCAGCGCCCTTTCCCTTGCCCCGCTTCTTGCCCGCCTTGGGGGCCGTTGCCTCGACGGCCGCGGCCTCCCCTTCGAGGCGGGTCGGTTGCGCACGTTCGAACAGGGCACGGATGCGACCTCCCAGCTGGGCCAGCCGGCTCTCCGCGTGGACCTCGACCCGAGCCTGGAGCTTCTGGCGGTGGTGGGGAGACAAGACCTCCCAGACCGCTTCGCGCGTTCCGCTCACGGCCTTGCGCACGAGGATGCGAGCTTCGCGGGAGTCTCCCCTCTGGTCGAAGGCGACCAGAGCACGTTCGAGCTGCGGACGGCGTGCGGTCAGCGTGTCGCTCAAGGCCTGGCGCTCGGCGGCGGTGAGCTGCAGTCCGTGGGCGAGCTCGGCTTCGAAGTCCCGCAGGTAGCGCTCGAGGAAGACTCGTCGCTGCTGCAAACGGAACTGGCTCACGAGCTCCTCGGCCGCTGCGGAAGCGGGCCTTTCTTGGGCCGGGGGCGGGAGCTCGGGTGAGCCCGAGGCCAGAAGGAGCGACAGGATCGCGCGCAGCATCATGACATCCTCCAGGATAATCGCAGGGGGCCGTTCCCGGCAGCCCCCCGCTCCCTCGCTCCGTCCCGGGTTTCCCTGTAAGGTGGTCCGCACGCGCCTCGGGGAGGCGTGGGAGGAGCCCCAGCAAGCGATGGCCAGGTGGAAAGGATGGCTGGCGCTGGCCGCGTTCCTGGGGCTTGCCATCCCCCTGATCGCCTTCCTGTCCGCCGATTGGGGACCCTCGCCGCTCTACCTGCGCTACCGGAGCGATCCGAACCAGCCCCCGTGCGTGGTGACCCCGTCCACGTCGGTCTCCGTCTCCTTTCAGGTCCCCCCCGCCAGGACTCCGGATCGGTTCGCCTTCCCACTCCAGGCTCAACCGGCCCACCCGCTGCAGGTTTCGGTCCTGGACGAGCGCTCGGGCAAGCTGCTTGCGCGTCAGGAGTTCACCCATTCGGGCGTGGCGCGGGTCGAGCTCGATGCCCTGGGGGAGGATACCGAGCGCCTCTCGATTCGGTTCGAGTCCCGCACTCGCGACCCCGAGCTCGCTCCGCGCATCCTGTGGGTGCCGATTCGCCCTCTCTATTCGGGGCGGGTCCAATCCGCGGGCAAGCCGGTCGCGAGCCGCAGCCCCCTTCTGCTCCTGGAGTACGACTGGCCCTCGCGCCACGCGCTCTACCTGTGGGGGCTGGCCGGTCTGGTGGTCGTCGTGGCCTTCTACCGGCGTCGCTGCCTTGGGCCTGCGCTGGTCGTGCTCGGCCTGGCCTGCCTCGCGACCAGTGCCCTGCTCTGGCGCCAGCACTTCTCCCTCAGCGTGGCCCACGGAGACGCGGACTCCTACGGCAAGAGCGCGCGCTACATGGCCGAGTACCTGCAGGTGCCGGAGCGTCGTGCGGAGATCGCCGAGTGGTGGCACGGCTATCCCCACACCCACAACTGCCTGGCTCCCCTGGTCCTGAGCGTGCCCGTGCTCCTCGGGGCCGCCGTTCGTCCGGCCTACGTCCTGCTGATGTCCCTGTGCGGCTTCCTTTCGCTCGTGCTCGTCTTCCGCTGCGCGCGGCAACGTCTGGGACTGTCGTTTCGAGTCGCACTCGCCTGCACCGTCGGCTTCGCCTGCCACCTGAGCGTGCTGCGCGCCTTCGGACGCCCCGTGACCGACGTCCTGGGACTTGTCCTCTGGGTGTGGTCGATCGATCTCCTCTTGCAGCGCATGGAGCGGGTCACCCGGGCTCAGTCCTGGTCGATCGCGGCCCTCACGCTCCTGCACCCCCTCGCCCGACCCCAGGGGCCCAGCTTGCTCCTGTTCTTGTTCTTGGGTTTCTGCCTCGCGGAACGCTGGCGCGAGGGGGCCTGGCCTTGGCGTGATCTCCTGCGACGCACGCTGCTCTTGTTCGTTGCGCCCGGTCTCCTGCTCACAGCCGTCTACTTCGGCTTCGGCTGGTTCCACAACGTCGAGCTGATGATGATCAAGGCTTCCCGCTATCGCTTCGCCAGCACGCCCCAGCGCTACCTGGAGTCGCTCCTGGCCACCTTCCAGCTCTTGCCGCTTCTCATGGTGTTCGCCTGGGGCGGGCCGGCTCGCAAGCAGCTCAACCTGCTGCTGTTCGCCCTGGTCTACTACCTGGCCGTCCTGGCTCTGGTGCGGGCGCCCTTCATGTTCCGCCACTTCCTGCCCGCGGTGCCCCTCGTCTACTGGGTCGCCGGTCTGGGGCTCGAGCGGCTGCGGCCCCGCGCCCGTGCGTTCGGGATCGCCCTGATCGGCGTGCTGGCCGCAGCCAACGTGGGGCTCGTGACGTACCAGGTGCTGAACGTGCCCGAGGTGATCTTCTTCCACCTGCTGGACTGATCCAGGGGCCCCGGGAGCGGTTTTCGACCCTTCCGGGGAACTCCTCGAGCTCCGGTTTCGTCGTAGAAGATTGTCAGGAAAAAGAGGTGGCCGCCTCGCACCCCGAGACCCTCGGGTCGCGCCCAGGTGAGATAAGCGCGACCGTCAGTGACTCCATGCCTCGATTACGTGAGCGACCACCTCGAACGGTTTCCTGACGACGGAGTCCAACCCTGTTCGGGAAGCAACGGGTAGGTGCGCTCGATCTCTCCCATACGCCCCACGGAGGCACGACCCCACCGCTCCCGTCCAAGCCATCGGAGCTGACGTCCTGGGTGCGGAGAAAACGACGGAAGCGGCGGGGGGCCAGGGTTCATGGGACACGGGTCCCGGCGAGGCCTCATGGGGGGGGAGCCTCGAGCCGGGGAGTGGAAGGAGCGTAGGGAGAGCTTGCGAGCTGGACGGGGGTTGGACTTGATGAAGGACGCCGAAGCGCCCTTCCTTTTGGGGAGCTATTCCCATATTTCGGACAGGCGCGGGAATCCTTGAGGTCTTTTCCCCAGGACCGTCCAGAAAGCCCGTCGTTGCGCGCTTTCTCGCCAGTCACTTCCCCGCGATATGCTGTCCGCTTCGACCCCCATGCTTCCAGGAGGCCTCCGTTGTCCAGGATTCCGATCTCTTCCGCCGCCGTTCTACTCACTTTTTTCAGTGCCTGTCAGCTGCCGAGCGGGGGGACCGCCGTTCCCAGCTACGACGCGGTCACCTTCCACGAGACGACGTCCCTGTCCGGTGTGGACTTCCGGGCCGGGGAACAGGCCGTGCTCTACTCGAGCGACGTCACCGGGGTGTTCAACGTGTGGAGCCAGCCGATCTCCGGCGGTGACCCTGTCCAGCTGACCTCGTCCACGACCGATGCCCTCTTCGTCGTCAGCGCCCTTCCCGACGACGAGCGCTTTCTCTACACCGCCGACCAGGGGGGCAACGAGCTCAACCACGTCTACCTGTGGGACCCCCGGGCCGGGGCCTTCGACCTCACCCCGGGCGAAGAGCTCAAGGCCTCGGTGCTCAACTGGAACGGGGACGAGAGCGCCTTCTTCGTCGCCACGAACGAACGTGACTCGGCCCACTTCGACGTCTACCGCTACGCCGTGCCGGAGCTGGGCCGTCCCCAGGTGCAGCGTGAGTTGATCTTCCGGAACGAATCGGGCTTCAGCGTCCAGAAGGTCAGCCCCGACGGCCACTGGGTGGCCCTGGTCAAGACGCGCAACAACGCGGACAACGACCTCTACCTGTACGAGGTGAACGGCGGTCGAGAGCCCCTGCACCTGACTCCCCACGAGGGGAACGTTTCCTACGGCGTTCAGGCCTTCACCCGGGACAGCCGCGAGCTCTACTACACCAGCAACGAAGGCAGCGAGTTCGCCCAGGCCTGGACCTACGACCTCGCGAGCGGCGAGCACGAGGTCGAGATCGAGGCGGACTGGGACGTGTCCTACGTGACCCTCTCTCCCCGAGGACGCTACCGCGTGACGGGGATCAACGCCGACGCCCGCACCGCCGTGACGATCCTCGACCAGGAGGCGGGGCGGGAGCTCGACGTGCGGGGACTGCCGCGGGGGGATCTGGGGGGCGTGCGCTTCTCGCCCCAGGAGAAGCAGATGGCGTTCTACGTCAACGGCGACACCTCGCCCTCGAACCTGTTCGTCCTCGACCTGACGAACGGCCGGCTGCGCCAGTTGACGGACACGCTGAACCCGGCCATCGAAGACGAGCACCTGGTCGAGTCCCAGGTCATCCGCTACGAGAGCTTCGACGGCCTCGAGATCCCGGCGCTGCTCTACCGGCCCCATCAGGCTTCGAGGGCGAACCCGGTGCCCGGCCTGGTCTGGGTCCACGGAGGCCCGGGGGGCCAGTCCCGCACCGGCTACCGAGCGACGATTCAGCACCTCGTCAACCAGGGTTACGCGATCCTGGCGGTGAACAACCGCGGCAGCTCGGGCTACGGCAAGACCTTCTTCCACCTCGACGACCGCAAGCACGGGGACGTCGATCTCCAGGACTGCATCCGGGGGCGGGCCTACCTCGAGCGTCTCGGCTGGGTCGATCCCGAACGTATCGGCATCATCGGGGGCAGCTACGGCGGCTACATGGTGGCCGCGGCCCTGGCCTTCGAGCCCGAGGCCTTCGAGGTCGGGATCGACATCTTCGGGGTGACGAACTGGCTGCGTACCCTCGAGAGCATTCCCCCGTGGTGGGAGAGCTTCCGTGAGGCGCTGTACGCGGAGCTCGGCGATCCCGAGACCGACCGGGAGCGCCTGCACGCCATCTCACCTCTGTTCCACGCCGACAAGATCGAGAAGCCGCTGCTCGTCATCCAGGGGGCGAACGATCCGCGCGTGCTCCAGGTCGAGAGCGACGAGATCGTCGAGGCCGTGCGGGCCAACGGCGTTCCGGTCGAGTACGTCGTGTTCGAGGACGAGGGTCACGGTTTCCGCAGCAAGCAGAATCGCATCACGGCCTCGGAAGCCTACGTGCGCTTCGCGGATCAGTACCTGAAGGAGGCCGTGACTCCCTAGTCCTCGGATCCGAGGCCCTCGAACTCTCCTTCTCGTTCGAGGGTCTCGAGCTCCGCCAGGCCCCCGACGAAGTCGCCGTCGAGGAAGACCAGGGGAACCGTGCGGGCTCCCAGGTCTTTCTGCAACCGACGCAG
>JAUIEE010000216.1 GCA_030428965.1 bacterium
GGCGCCGAGGAGAGCGTCCTGGCCGTCTTCCGATCCGTGCGCGACGAGATCGGCGCGCGCATCGAGTCCTGGGTGCGAGGGGGATTCGCGCCCCTGGACGTTCGCCGCGAGGGCTAGGGCATGGGCTTGCGCGTCGGGTTCCTCATCGACCGCTGGGAACCGGGGCGAGGGGGAGCGGAGCGTGCCTTGGCCCGCCTGGCGGAGTTCCTGGCGCAGCGCGACTACGAGGTCCACGCTTTCGGCGTCGGGTCGAGCGGTGACGCACCGGGCAGCTTTCATCCCGTGAAGGTCGGGGGATTTCGGCGCAGCGAGCGTGAGAGGCGGCTGGGCCACGCCCTGGTCGGCGCCGCGGAGGGAGCCGCCTGCGACGTCACGATCGGCGTGCGTCACCTGCCCAGGGTGGATCTCTACTGGCCCCACGGCGGGGCCCATCGTCGTTCCTTCGAAGCCCGTCGCGAGTCCCGCGGTCGAACTCCGGGGATCGCCCGGGGCAGGCACCGGGTCTTCCTCGACTTCGAGCGACAGCTGTGCGAGGGAGGTGGAGCACGGCGCATCGTTTGTGTCTCGGACCTGGTGCGCCGGGAACTGGCAGAGCTCTATCCAGCCTGCGCTTCCCGTCTGCACGTCGTGCCCAATGGGGTCGACCTGCGCCTGGGGCGGGACCACGAAGAGCGGCGGTGGTCGTGGCGCAAGCGTCACCGGATCGGGGAGCAGGAAGTCCTGCTGGTCTTCGCGGCCCGCGATCCTGTGCTCAAGGGACTCGCAGCGCTGCTCCGGGCCCTCGGACAGGTGAGGACCCCGGTTCGCTGGAGACTGCTCGTGGCCGGGGGCGCCCGGGCGGGGACCTGGGGGCGGCGCGCGCAGAAGCTGGGCGTGCCGTTCGAGAGGCTGCTCTTTCTCGAGGAGGTGCGCTCCGAGGACCTGTTCGCCGCGGGAGACGTGTGCGTCTTGCCGACCTGGAGAGATCCCTTTCCCCTGGTCGTGCTCGAAGCCCTCGCCGCGGGCCGCCCGGCCCTGGTGTCCGGGCGGGCCGGATGCGCGCCCCTGGTCGCCGATGCGCGCGTCGGGAGCGTGGTGGAGCAGCCCGACGACACGCCGGGCTGGAGCTGTGCCCTCGAGCATTGGATCGAAGTCGTCGCTCGAGGCGAGGTCGATTCCGAGGCGATCCGCTCCCGGGTCGGCGACCTGGATCAGGCGCGCTGGCTCGAGGCCATGGAGCTCCAGGTTCGAGCGGCGTACGGCGAGCGTGCCGGAGGACGCTAGAGGGAGCGCCGAAGCCGCGGCCCGTCTTCCTCTTCGGGCTCGGTAGCCTTGCGGTAGGCGAGCAGGGTCTGCCTGGCCGTTTCGCGCCAGGTGAACTCCCTCGCCCTACGCTTTCCTCGCAGGACGAACTCCTCGCGCAGGTCCGGCTCGGCCAGGAGGCGCCGGAGAGCTTCGAAGATGCGCTCGGAGTCGGTGGGCTCGACCAGCCAGGCCGCGTCTCCGCAGACTTCGGGCATCGAGGTGACCGAACTCGTCACGACCGCGGTTCCGGCCGCCATCGCCTCCAGCGGGGGAATCCCGAAGCCCTCGTTGAGGGAAGCGTAGAGAAAGACGTCGGCCTGGGCGTAGAGCAGGGGCAGCTCGGCGTTCGACACCTTGCGACGCCAATTGACCTGGGCCCGTGCGGGGGAGTGGGCCAGGGCCTGTTCGAAGGCCTCGACGCCCCAGCCCGGCTCGCCGGCGATGACCCAGACGTGCTTGCAGCCCTCGCGCACGAGAGCTTCGAAGGCTTCCAGCATGCGCAGGTGGTTCTTGCGCACGTCGACCCGGGTCACCGTCAAGATGTAGGGCGTCTCCGGCGGGGGAGGAGGAGTCGGCGGCAGGTGGCGCGCGATGTGGTCGCAGCCGAGACCTGTGACCGTGATCCGGTTGGGCCACGCCCCGAAGTGCATGACGACCTCGGCTCCGACGAACTCGCTCGGAACCAGGATGCGTCGCGCTCTTCCCACGAGCTCACGGGCCACTTCGCCCATGCGGCGCGCCGAGTCCGGGTCGTTGTAGCCCGCGTCGAGCATGTAGATGCAGTCGTGGATCGTCACGACCTCCGAGGCGGTGCGCACCGGCAGGGCATTGAACTGGGTGTGGTGGTAGACGTTGCAGCCACCGACGAGGTCGTCGACCCCTTTCCCCAGGCGTCCCAGGAGCCAGGGGACGCCCTTGGACGGAAAGCGCAGGCGCAGAAGCTCCGCGCGGGTGCCTTCGATCCCCAGCTCCCTGCGGTCGTAGCGCATGGGGGAGATCGTGTAGCCAAAGAGGCCCAGGTTGGCGTCGAAGCCGTGCTCGATCATCCCGCGAACGAGCTCGCGGGTGTAGCGGCCGATCCCGTCGCCGTTCACCAGGGCCGGGCGATAGTCGATTCCTACTCGCATCGTTCAGGTCGATGGTGCCGGGCGCGGGCGACGCTGTCGATCGGGATGTGCTCGAAAGGCGCTCATAGGAAGCGTCCGACCAGGGTGGACAGACCTGCGGCCAGGGCGAACAGCAACAGGCCTGCGCCCCAGGTCCCGAGCGGCGTCCCGGGTCGGGCCTCAAGGCGCGTCAGGGCACGGATGGAGCCCACGGCCATGAAGAGCTCGGTGGCAAAGGTGGCGGCGGCCGCGCCGTTCATTCCGTGGGATGGGACCAGGGCGAGGTTGCCGAGGACGTTGAGCAGGAGCCCTGCGATCGAGAGACCGATCACCGCCTTCATCTCTCCCCGGGCGACCAGAGCGGTGAGGAATCCGGACCCCGCGTAGACCGCGAGGGAGGCCAGGGTGAGCCAGCGCAGGGCCTCCGCACCCCGGGCGAAGTCCGGTCCGAAGGCCAGGCTCAACAGCGGGCCGGTCCAGGGCCAGAAGAGGCCTCCGCCCAGGGCGGCGGCCAGGAAGATGGGACGCGTGAAGAGCTGGGCGGAACCGGAGAGGTCCTGGTCCATGCCGCGCCGCGTGAGCCAGGGCAGGGCGGACATCGTGGCGTAACCCGCGAACAGAATGGAGAGGGTGAACAGTCGCACCGCCGCGTTGTAGGTGCCGACCTCGGCCTCGCCCGCGTAGGCGCGGACGAAGAAGTTGTCCACGTAGAAGTAGGCCTGCTGGCCCAGGGTGGCGATCCCCAGGGGCACGGCCAGCTTCCAGAGGTCCTTGGCCGGGGCCTGGGAGGAGGGGGGGATCCGACGGCTCGCGAGGGCTCCCGTCGTCCAGTTGGAGGCGGCCATCACCAGGGCGTGGGCAACCAGGAAGGCCGGGGCCGAGGAGGCGCCCCTTTGCATGAGACCGAGGAAGGCGACGAGGCGCAGCAGGGCGGCGATGCTGCGCACGAGCACCGGAACGCCCCAGCGCACTTCGTTCTGGTAGACGACGGTCTTGATCTCGAACGAGCGTGTGAGCGGGTAGAGACCCGCCAAGAGGATCCAGCCGGCCTGGTCCTCACCCAGCCCGAGGACGCCGATCGCCAGGAACACCCAGCCCACGGCCCCGAGGCTGGCACGGGCCCGACCGAGCCGCTTCAACACGCCCGCCAGTCGCTCGGGATGACCCGCCGTCTGCTGAACGGCCACCTGGCCGGTGCCGAAATCGCACAGGCCGTCCAGGAGCAGGAAGGCCGTGATGTAGAAGGTGTAGCGACCGAACTCGTCCAGGTCGAGGTGCCTGGCCAGCAGGAACAGGGTGGCCGCGGCGCAGGCCGTGCTCCAGACGCGCCCTGCGAACAGGAGCGCCGTTCCCTTCCAGACGCGCGCGGGAACGGGCGCGTCCACGCTCCTGGTTTGGGGGAGGATGGCGCTCGGTCAGGCCAGGGACAGCGTTCTCGTGATGCGCTCTTTCACGACCTGGGTGAAGTCCGCGGTGTTCAGGGTTCCGCCGATGTCTCCCGTCTTCTCTCCCTCAGCGATGGCATCGCGAATGGCGTCGCGCAGCCCGTCTCCCGCGCGCACCTCGCCCACGTGCTTGAGCAGGGAGCCGAAGGCCAGGAGGGCCGCGCTGGGGTTGCAAATTCCCTTGCCGGCGATGTCCGGCGCCGTGCCGCCGGCAGGGTCGAACATGGCGAGGTCGATGTGGCCGTCCTTGTTGAAGGAGTAGGAGGCGCTGTCCCCCAGCCCGATCGACCCGATCAGCCCGCAGGCCATGTCGGACAGGAAGTCCCCGTACTCGTTGGGGCACACGACGACGTCGTAGCGCGAGGGGTTCAAGATGACACCGGCCAGCAGGGCGTCGAAGAGCTCTCGACGGTAGGGGATGCCCGGGTAGTTGCGTGCGATGTCGTCGCACTGGTCCTCGAACAGGCCATCCGCTTCCCGCTGGATGGTCCACTTGCTGGTGGACACCACCGAGGTCCGCTTCTCGCTCGCCAGGCGGAAAGCGAAGCGTGCGGCAAAGCGCGACGGCTGGCGCTCGATGACGCGCAGGGAAACGGCGGTCTCGCTGCCGATCCGACGGCCGCGGTCCTCGTACGTGCCCCCGGTCGCCACGCGCACGACGTCGATGTCGAGGGTCTGCTTGAAGTTGTTCTCGACGCCGGGGAACGTACGCACCGGGCGGTGGATGACCGAGAACCCGCAGCGGTCCCGCAGCACCTTGTTCGGGCTCTCCTCCTGGGTGACGGTCGGGTACTTGATGGCCGTCTGCACCTCGCGCAGCGCATTCTCGACCTGGTCGTAGAGGCCCATTCCGAGCTTGCGGCGATTCTCCAGGGAGAGGTCCAGCTCGCGGAAGCTCACTTCGAACGGCAGGGCGTCGGCGATCTCGTGGACGCTACGGGAGAGTTCGGCGGAGATTCCGTCTCCGAGCAGTTCGACGATGGCGTACTTCTTCATGAAATAGGGGAGGGGCGCGGTTTTGAGGGCACATAGACTATCCGGGCCCCGCCTCCACCGCCATGGGGCCGGCCCGGAATGCGCGCTCATCCGATCCTCAGCCACGCCCGCTTCGAGGGGCAGCGAGTGGAGCTCGTCTCCCACGCTTCCGAGCATGCCGAGCGCGCCTTTCAGCTCCTGCACGGCAACGAGGAGATCCTGCGCTGGCTGGTTTGGAACGGGCCCCGAAGTCAGGGGGAACTCGAGGCGTTCTACGGCCAGTGGCTGCGCTCCTCGGACGATGCCTGCGACTACGACTTCGCGCTGATCGAGAAGGAGAGCCGGGAGCTGGTCGGGTCCGTGGGGCTGCATTTCATCGGCCACCCGGGCACGGCGGACATCGGCTACTGGCTGGGGCGGCCGTACTGGGGGCAGGGCTACATGAGCGAGGGGCTGAGGCTCCTGATCGACGCCGGCTTCGGGCACCTGGGGGCCGAGGTCTTCCAGGCCCACGTGTTTGCCGGCAACGAACGCTCCCGCACCCTCCTCGAGCGCGTTGGCTTTCGCGCGCTTCCCGGCGCGGCGGGGGAGGACCGATACTTCACCCTCCTGCCCGGGGACTGGGAACGAAGCCGTGGCGACTGGGCTCCTGCCGCCGTCGAGCTTCAGCGCTCCTGAGTCCAGCGCTCCGACCCCCGAAAACTTTCGGGCACTCCCGTCCGCGAGGGACTCGGCCGTGGGGTAGGTTTTGCTCGTAGGGTGGATTCCTGCCCTTCGGACCCTGAGACCCGGGCCCGTTGCTCCTGTCGCCCGAGGTGCAGGTGGCTGACAGCCCAAGGCGGTGGCCGCTCTCCGGGCCTACGATTCGAATCCTGCCTGCCTGCGTTGTCGTGCGTACCTTCAAGAAGCTGCCCTCCTCCGAGGAACTCATCCGCCGCATCCCGCTGAGCGATGCCGGCCTCGAACGGATCGAGAGAGACCGTGCCGAGGTTCGGGAAATCCTGAGCGGGCGCGATGCGCGCCTGCTGGTCGTGGTGGGGCCGTGCTCGGCCTGGCCTTCGCCCGCCGTGCTCGAGTACGCCCAGCGCCTGCGCGAGCTGAGTCAGCAGGTGAAGGGCGAGCTCAAGCTCGTCCTGCGTACGTACATTCAAAAACCCCGCACGACCCGAGGCTGGACGGGGCCCGTGAACCAGCCCGATCCGTTCACTGGACCGGACATCGAGGCGGGGATGGTCTACGCGCGCGACCTGATGGTGCGCGTGGTCGAGATGGGGCTGCCCATCGCCGACGAGGCGCTGTTCACCCACAACGCCTCCGGCTTCGTCGAGTTGCTCTCGTGGGTCGCCATCGGAGCCCGCAGTACCGAGGACCAGGAGCACCGCATCTGGGCCTCGGCCGTCGGCGCCCCGGTGGGGATGAAGAACCCCACGAGCGGTTCGATCGCCATCGGCGTCAACAGCCTGCTTGCGGCCCAACACCCCCACACCGCGGTCTTCGGGGGCTATCAGGTCGAGACCGAAGGCAACCCGTACGCCCACCTGGTGCTGCGGGGAGGCATGGACGGTCCGAACTACTACCTGGCCGACCTCTACCGCGCCCAGGACCTGCTTGCGAAGGCCGGCGTGCGCAACCCGGCGGTGCTGGTGGATGCGAGCCACGACAACTCGCGCATCCAGGGTACGAAGGATCCGCGTGCGCAGGTCGACGTCGTGCGGGAGGTTCTCAACAACCTCGCCGTGCATCGCCCCCTTCGGCCCACGGTGCGCGGCTTCCTGCTCGAGAGCTTCCTCCGGACGGGATGCCAGAAGATCGAAGCCTGTTCCCCCGAGACCGTCGATCGGAGCGGCCTTTCGATCACCGATCCTTGCCTGGGCTGGGAGGAGACCCGGGAGCTGATCCTCGACATGGCCTCCCAGTACGCTGTGATTCGCCAGGACATTCCGCGCCTCGCTGCGCCCTAGGCGAGATGAGCCAGACTGCCCAACCCGAGAATGGCCGCGAGGTGCCTACGCTGGAAGCCACGAAGCTGGCGGTCTTCGGCGCCGAGGGCTCCTTCTCCGAGCAGGCCGCCCTTTCCTACGCGGAACGGGAAGGCTTGAACCTCGAGCTCGAACACCACGACACGGTCGGTGCCGTGATGGACGCCGTGGGGCGCAGCGCCTGCCTGGGCGTGATCCCCATCGCGAACACCCTCGGCGGCCTCGTGCGGGCCTCCTTCGAGGCGATGGGCTCGCGTACGTTCCTTCCCCGCGGGCAGATCTCCCTGGACATCAACCACTGCCTGGTCGTGGCCAGGCCCGGACTCGGGCGCCAGGACATCACCCAGGTGGTCAGCCATCCCCAGGCCCTGGTTCAGTGCGAGCGTTTCCTCGACCGGGACCTGCCCGGGGTTCCGCGCCTGGAGTGGAGCGACACGGCCTCGGCGGCGAAGAGCCTGGCGGAGGGGGTGCTGGAGGCGACCTCCGCCGTCATCGCGTCTCCCCGGGCAGCGGCTCTGTTCCGGCTGTCCGTATGGAAGGAGAACATCCAGGATTCGCTGCACAACAAGACCACCTTCCTGGTCATCGGGGCGTCATGAGCGAAGTCGGACGATTGCGCAAGGAGATCGAGGGCATCGATCGCGAGCTGATTCGGCTCTTGGCCCGACGCTTCGAGCAGGTGCGCCGGCTCGGACCCTGCAAGGAACGGGAAGGGGTCTCGATCGAGGATCCCGCCCGGGAGCGGGAGCTCGACCGCCTGCACGGCCAGCTCGCCAGGCAGCTGGGCCTGAGCGAGGAGCTCGTCGCACGCATCTTCCAGGCCGTGCTGGCCGAGTCGAAGCGCCAGCAGGCCGAGGCCGCCGCGGCCGAACGGTCCTAGGGACGAGCGTTCCCGCGCAGTGACCGGGGCTTCCAGGGGCGCTATTCTGAACCCATGACCCAGAATCGCTCCATCCTGGCCCTGGCCCTGGTCTTCGCGGGGGTCGCGGTGGCGCTGGTCTTTCTCGGCATCGGCCCCGGACAGGAGCCGTCGTCCTCGCGGGCCGAGGTCTCGCGCCTGGAAGCGGGGGAGCAGGTCGGGTCCGCCGCGCAAGCTCCCGTCGAGCTCTCCCCGGCCCCCCAGGTCAGGCTCTCCCAGGCGGAGATGGACGACACCACCGTGCTCTGGCCGGTGGGGGTGAAGCTCGAGCTGGAGCAAGCCTCGTACCTGCCGACCCGGGAGGGGGTCGCACCGATCGGATCGGGTCGCCGCTCCATCCTCACCGGGCGCATCACCGATGGAAACGACGAACCGGCCCAGAGCGCACGGGTCGTCTTCACGCACGGCCCCAACGCCTCGCGCGAGATCACCTGCGATTCCGAGGGACGCTTCGGGGCTTCGGACCTGTTTCCGGGGCTCTCGATCGTGGTCGTCCGCGGGGTGCCCGGCGTCACGGCGGAGCGGGAGGTGCGCCTGCGTCAGGGCAAGGAGACCCTGCTCAACCTCGGGTTCGGACGGCCGGCCGCCGTGTTCGGGACGGTCGTCGACCGCAAGGGGGAGGGGCTCGAAGGCGCGCGCGTTTCCTTCGATGGCAACGAGGCCTACTCCCAGCTCGACGGCGAGTTCTACCTGCCGCAGGTCGCCGCCGGTCAGGTCATCGTCGAGGTCAGCCTGGAAGGCTACGCGACCCACCGCGAGCTGGTCTACGTGACCGGTGGCAAGGTCATCCCCAAGGGACGTCTGCAGTTCGCCCTGGAGCCGGCCGCGGCCCTGACGGTCTCCGTTCCCGATCGAGTCGGGGGTCCCGGGCCCGTCCAGGTGTACCTGTTCTCCGGGCAGGCGCGGGATCCGGCCCGGACCTTTCCCTGGTATCGCCTGAACCCGATCGAGATCGAGGCGGGGAGCGCCAAGAGCATCGAGGGGCTGCCCTCGAAGCTGGTCAAGGTGCA
>JAUIEE010000633.1 GCA_030428965.1 bacterium
ACCCCGACGATCTCGAACGGGAGTTCGGCTATAGTCCCTACGACCGCCGCCACCACGTGACCCTCTCTGGCAGCCTCGAGCTTCCCGGCGGCATCCACGTGGCGCCCCTCTTTACCTGGTCCTCGGGGGTGCCGATGGACATCCTGATGCCCGACGGGAGTATGCGCGTGCCCACCCTGGACCGCAACGCTGGGGGCCGGCGATTCGACAACGCAGGCGAACTGAATCGCTACCTGGGTGAGCTCAACGCCGCTGGAGGAGTCGATGGTGTCCTCCTGCCGTTGGACGACTTTTCTTCGCTCGACCTGCGAGTCTCGAAGGTGTTTTCTCTGGGGGAGCGCACATCGGTAGAGGCGATCGTCGAGGTTTTCAACGTCTTCGATACGACCAACATTCTGGGCGTCTCCACCGTCAACTACTCGGGCTATGCGAACGTTCTGGCTCGGGACTCGGAGGATCCGAGCGATCCGGGCTACCTGAGGTCTTCCAGCTTCGGAAAGCCGGTGACCACGGCCGGGGGTGTCTTCGGTTCGGGCGGGCCGCGGGCGGTCCAACTCGGGGTGCGGTTCCAGTTTTGAGGATTCCCTGGGATGACTCGGGTCCCGAGCCGGTGATCGACTCCGCCGCCCCGCCGCCGGCCGAGCCGTTCACGCGCTCTTTGGGACTTCTGGCGGCCACTTGCCTGGTGGTAGGGCAGGTGGTGGGGATCGGGATCTTCTTGACGCCAGCGGAGATGGCGAGCGGACTCGGTGCTTCGGGCTGGGTGCTGGCGACCTGGCTGCTCGTTGGGTTCATGGCTCTCACCGGAGCGCTCTGCTACGGTGAGCTGGCCTCCCGCTTCCCGGAGCCGGGGGGTACCTACGTCTATCTTCATCGGGCCTGGGGAGAGCGGGCCGCGTTTCTCTACGGCTGGATGTGCCTCCTCGTGATGGACCCGGGAGTGAGCGCGGCCCTCGCGTCCGGACTGGCCGAAT
Source organism: bacterium (assembly GCA_030428965.1). Taxonomy (GTDB): domain Bacteria; phylum Planctomycetota; class UBA1135; order UBA1135; genus JAUIEE01. The sequence continues at coordinate 975 of JAUIEE010000633.1, forward strand.
ACGTCGGCTATCTGGCGCCGCTGTCCGGTCTGGAACGCAAAGCGGTAGCGGTAGGTGCGGTTCTAGTTCTCGCCATCCTGACGACTCTGGGTACCAAGCTCGCGGCGGGCACGCTCGTGGCCCTGACGCTCCTCAAACTGGTGATTCTCGGGATTCTCGTCGTTCTCGGCCTCGGCGCCGGAGGCCCGGGTGAAAGCCTGGTCCCTTCGTTCAGTCGCTATCCTGGGGCTCCGGCACTCCTGCCTGCGCTCGCAGGTGGTTTCGTCGCGGCCTTCTTCTCCTTCGGTGGCTGGTGGGAGGCGGCGCGCATGGCCGGTGAGATCCGCGACCCTCAGCGCAATCTCCCGCGGGCGTTCGTGGGGGCGATCGCCCTCGTGACCATACTCTACGTGGCCATCAGCGCCGTGTTCTGGAGGCTCATCCCACCCGGGGATGGGGGCGCCGCGGAGGCCTTCGCGGCTCAGGTCGGCGAACGCCTGTTCGGTGCCATCGGGGGCATGGTCGTGGCAGCCACCGTCTCGCTCTGTGTGTTCGGCAGCCTGGCGGCGATGATGCTCTCGGTTCCCCGGACCTACGTGGCTTTGGCCCGGAATGGTCTCTTTCCCGTCCGACTGGCCCGGCTTCATCCTCGTTTCGGAACTCCGTCCCGGGCCATCGCGGTCCAGGTAGT
>JAUIEE010000217.1 GCA_030428965.1 bacterium
CGCGGGAGCTCTTCGTTCGTTCGCCCCTGGTCCGTCGTATCCTCTTGAACCTGATCGCCTACGGACTCTCGACGCTGCTCGCCGTCTGGATCTTCCAGGGGTTCTGGATTCACCTGCGCATCGACCTGGCCCTGTTCGGGTACCTGTGGGCCGGCTACAACCTGACGGTGGCTCTGGTCGGGCGCCTGGCCCACCGCATCGAACGTGCCCTGGGGGAGGTCGCGACGGTGGGGGCGATCGCCAGCCTGCCGGTGGTCGGCTTCCTGGGGATGGCCTGGACGGCAGGTAGCCCGGGGACCGCGGGCGTCATCCTGGGCGTCCTGCTCGGGCTCCTGTTTCAGGTGGGACGGGGGCTGACCCAGGTCGTGTTGAAGGACGAGCTCAATGCCAGGGTCCGCCCCGAGCTCAGGGCCACGGCCAATTCCGTCTCCGGTCTCGGAGTTCGTCTCGGCTACGCCATGCTCGGACCCGCGCTGGGTGCGCTGATCGACGGGCCCGGTTACGCCACGGCCCTCGGGGCAGCTGGCACGTTCTACGTGCTCGTAGCTCTTGGTCTGGCCTTGCCCCTGGCGCAGGTGCTCGGGCGACGGAAAGAGAAGAGCGCCGAGTCAAAACGCTGAGCCGCTCGGGCTGAGGCTCGCGCCGGGTGCTAGGCTGGGCCCATGGCAGGTTCGTGGCTGGGGATGTTGGTGCTGGCACCGCTCGCTTCGTCCGGCGGGCAAGGGGCTTTGGACCAGGAGCCCATCCTCTACGGCTCCCCCGCGAGTCAGGGCCCGGTGGAGAGGCTGCGGGCCGAGCTCGAGGCCGGCAAGCTCGAATTCGGAGCTCGTCCGGGGACGGGGATCCTGGAAGATCTCCTGTCCGCCCTGGCGATACCGGTCTCTTCCCAGGTGCTCGTCTTTTCGAAGACCAGCTTCCAGAACGACCAGATCACGCCCGCGAGGCCTCGCGCGGTCTTTTTCGGCGATGACGTGTACGTCGGGGCGGTGCCGGGTGCCCCCCTGATCGAGATCACTTCCATGGACCCCGAGAAGGGTGCCGTGTTCTACACCCTCGAGAATCGCGTGGGAAAGACGCCCGAGCTGGTGCGCCGCGGGGAGGAGTGTCTGCAGTGTCACGCCTCCTTCTACACGGACGGCTGGCCCGGCAACCTGGTGCGGTCCGTTCATCCGGACCCGGAGGGGCATCCGATTCAAAGTGCCAGGTCCGTCCTGGTCGATTCGACGACGCCCCTGGCCGAGCGCTGGGGAGGTTGGTACGTGACCGGGGATCTCGGCCGTATCGAGCACAGGGGCAATGCCCGTGTCTCCTCGTCACGGGGCGAGTTGCAGCCGAAGGTGTCCAACGTGACCGATGTGTCCGCCTGGGTGGAGGAGGGGCTGCATCTGACGAGTCACTCGGACGTGGTCGCGCTCCTCGTGCTCGAGCACCAGGCCCAGGTTCACAATCGCATCGCCCACGCCGCCTACCAGGTGCGCATCGCGCTCCATCGTCAGGCGGAGCTCAACGTGCTCCTGGGTTCCGCGCCCACAACCCCGACCGCATCCGCAACACGCGTGTTGGATGCGCAAGCTCGAGTGCTGCTCGATGCTCTCCTGTTCTACGGCGAGGCTCCCCTGGAAAACCCCGTGCAGGGCAGTTCCAGTTTCGCCCAGGACTTTGCTGTCCGTGGGCTCCGGGACGGTGAGGGGCGCTCGCTGCGAGACCTGGACTTGAACACGAGGCTCTTTCGGCACCGATGCAGCTACGTGATTCAGTCGCCGAGCTTCGATGCTCTGCCCAAGGAGCTGCTCGCACTCGTCTACCGTCAGCTGGCGGAGGTTCTCTCGGGCGGCCCCCTTTCCACGCGCTATCCCGATCTCGGGCCCGAAGAGCGAGACTCCATCCGGTCGATCCTCTTGGCCGCTAAGACGGGTCTGCCGGACGGCTGGGGCGTCGCGGCGGGCGAGCGTTAGCCCGCTCAGCCGTGGGATAGCGTGGCGGACATCCGAGGGGGATACGGTGCGCCGGGCGATAGGCCCCGGTGTCCCGACACCCCGCTGCCGGGTTCCTGAGTAGGTTGCTTGGGTAAACAAAATTTCACGCGCAAAACGGCGATGGGCCCCTTGAGCTATCCTAGGCGCAGCTGACAGGCTGCAACTTGCGAGACACCACCATGATCACCATCGTAAGCCGAGTTCTCCCCCTGGCCCTGCTGTTCGCCTGGGCGCCGCGTGCGGCCGCCGATGCGGGGGAGGTCCTGTCCCACCAGAAGATCAGCAACACGGAGGGGGGTGGAAACATCAACCTCGACAAGGACGATCAGTTCGGTCGTTCGATCGCCTTGATCGGGGATCTCGACGGGGACGGTGTTCAAGACATCGTCGTCGGGGCCCATGGGGACGACGACGGGGGGAACACGATCGTCAGCAACGCCGGCGCGGTGTGGATCCTGTTCCTGAACCCCGACGGAACGGTCAAAGGCAAGCAGAAGATCAGTCGCACCCGGGGCAACTTCTTCGGAGATATCGAGGACCGGGACCAGTTCGGTCGTTCGGTGGGGTCCCTGGGAGACTTCGACGGCGACGGTCTTCCGGACATCCTGGTCGGCTCGGCCTTTGACGACGATGGCGGCCTACGGCGCGGCGCCTTCTTCCTCTTGCTCTTGAACGCGGACGGGACGGTCAAGTCTCACCAGAAGATCTCCGACACCCAGGGCAACTTCACCGGAGTGCTGGACGACGACGACCACTTCGGTCGGGCGGTCGATGCGATCGGTGACCTGGATGGGGATGGCGTCACCGACCTCGTCGTGGGAGCCGCCTTCGATGACGACGGTGGACAGATCGGTCTACTCAGCAATCGCGGAGCCGTTTGGATCCTGTTCATGAACGCCGACGGTACGGTCAAGGCGCACCAGAAGATCAGCTCGACCGAGGGCAACTTCACCGGCATCCTCCACGACCTGGACGCTTTCGGAGTTTCCGCCTGCGGGATCGGTGACCTCGACGGCGACGGTGTGCCGGACGTGGCCGTCGGCTCTCCCAAGTCGGGGGACGGCGGTTTTCGCCGCGGCTCCGTGTGGGTGCTGTTCCTCAACACGGACGGGACCGTGAAGGCGCACCAGAAGATCAGCGACCACCAGGGCAACTTCCAGGTTCAGTTCTTCGGAGCGGACGAGTTTGGAACCAGCGTGACCGCGCTCGGTGACATCGACGGTGACGGCGTCACCGACCTGGCCTCGGGGGCGATCCTCGATCGTGAGGTGGGAATGGACCGCGGAGCGGCCTACGTGCTGCTGATGAACTCCAACGGCACCGTCAAGGACTTCCAGAAGATCAACGAGGCCAACGGAGGCTTCACGGGAGAGCTGGGCGACAACGACTGGTTCGGCTCCGCGATCGAAGGCCTGGGCGACCTGGACGGTGACGGACGACTGGACCTGGCGGTCGGGGCGCGCTTCGACGACGACGGGGGGGCCAACCGGGGCGCGGCCTGGATTCTGTTCCTGGACGGCGAGCAGGTGGTGCCGCCGCGGGCGAAGAGCACACGCTACGGATGCGGCCTGAACCCCGAGGACAGTCTGTCCATTCTGGCCGGTGCGCCTGTGCCCGGGACCGACGTCGTCTTCGGGATCGACAACCCCCTGGGCACCCAGTCGGCCGGCTCGCTGCCGATCCTGGTCCTGTCCCTGGCTCCCAACGCCAACTTCCCCTGTGGTCGTGTCCTGCAGGACCTCGGGATGAATGGACCGGGCGAGCTCCTGATCAACCTGGGAGTCAACTTTCGCCTGCGACCCTTCCTGATCGGTTCCCCCTGGGCGGGGGCCGGGATGCCGGCCGAGGTCAGCGTTTCGATCCCGGACGACCCGGCCCTTCTGGGTCTTTCGGTCTTCGCGCAGGGGGTGCTGCGGGATGCCTCTCAGACTCCGGCCAAGCTCGGCCTGACGGCGGCCTATCGGTTGGACATCGGCCTCTAGGCGAACGGCCCTAGGGCAGTCCGATCTCGATCTGAACGGTGTCCCCGATGGCGGCTCGTCCGCCGCCGGGCAGCCATGCCCAGGCGCGAAGTCGCTCCCCGACCAAGGCCGGGTCCCAGGGCACCTCGACCTTCCAGACGGGTTCGAGGCTCCCCGCGGTGAGTCTCCACCGGTGGCGCTGGGCGGTGCCCGCCGGTTTGCGGTCGTCCGTGCGCTGGATCCAAAGGTCGGCTCCGTCCGAGGGCACCCGGCCCGAGCGCAGCTCGAAGCGCAGCTCTCCGCCCAGGACCGGGCGGCCGCTCACCAGCAGTTCGGTCCGCTTCGACCTCCCCGGGGCGTGGGCCGCAAGGCGCCCCTGGACCCGGGTCGCTTCGGGCGGAAGGCCGAGAGCCAGGCGCTCCAGGCCCGAGCGCTCGACCCAGGTCCTCGGACCCAGGGTCGCTTCGGAGCTGGAGTTCCGCACCGGCCCAGGTTGTCCGGCGACGTCCGTGAACGTGGGGCGGCCATCGTCCAGCATGAGGAGGAAGATGGATCCCGAGCCGTCGAAGCGAGCTCCGACGACGAGGTCGATGGTGCCGTCGCCGTTGAAGTCGCCCAGGGGAGCGGTCGAGATGCCGAATTCCACGAAGGGGGGCAGGTTCTGGCCCAGGTTCCCCGAGGTGCGGCTGATGCGGCGATGGTCGATCGTCGTTCCGTCGGGGTTCATGAACAAGATGAAGACGGCGCCGGAGTCCGTCGGGTCCCCGTCCCCGTGCCATTCGCTGCAGCCCACCGCGAGCTCAGGAGTCCCGTTGCCGTCCAGGTCGCCGAGCAGAGCCCCGTCCCGACCGAAGTTCGGGTAGTCCGGGAGCCCGAGGTCGAGGCCGGGCAGTCCGCTGTGCAGGGGGATCTCCCCCTTGTTGCCGCCGTCGGAGTCCACCAGGGAGATGTACATGACGCCGGAGTCGGTCACGCCGTCGAGCTCCTCGGCCGTGTCGCCCACCAGGGCGTCCGCGATGCCGTCGCCGTCGAAATCTCCGATCGGTTCGATCCCGACGCTGTAGAAGGTGTCGAACCCGGGGCTTTGTCCGAGGTGCAGGCGGTGCACGCGCGAGGACTTCACCGTTCCATCGGCGTTCAGGTAGTAGAGGAAGGCGGCGCCGAACCCGGTGCCGATCATCAGATCGACGACTCCGTCGCCGTCCAGGTCACCCATGTTGGCCAGGCTGCGCCCGAAACCCGGCGTCTCACGGTAGATCTCCGTGTAGCTCTTCACCGTTCCGTTCGTGCGCAGGAAGCAGAGGATGACGCGCCGCTCCGCGTTGTTCTGCTCGGAGGGTGCACCCACGGCGATGTCCTCGACGCCGTCCCCGTCGAGGTCCCCCAGGGCGCTCACTTCCTTGCCCATCTGGTTCTCGGCCCCCAGTCCAATGCCCTGCAGGCCGTTCTGAGTCTGGCTGATCTTGCGCCCGAGCTTGACGGTGCCGTCGGCGTTCATGAAGAGGATCCAGATCGATCCCGAGTTCGGAGCGCCGTCGTCGTCATGGCTCGCACCGACGACCAGATCGACCACGCCGTCATCGTCCAGGTCGCCGATCACGTCGACCGATCGGCCGAACTGATCCCCTGGAGCCCCACGCACGATCTTGGTCCTGGAGAGGACGGTGCCTGCACGGGCCGGCACTTCGCTGTACGTGCCCGCCTGGGGCAGGAGCAGGCCTAAGAACGACAGCCAAACAGAGGTCATGGCATCTTCCTGGTTCGCTTCCCCGCGAGGAGGGCTACCGGGAGTTTCCCTAGGGCGCCCGGTGGAGGAGGTCACCCTGCCCTCCTGGGGGAGCTGCACGTCGCCCATGATACGCGGCGAGCCAGGAAACGGGTCGATGCCCCGGGAAGCCGCTCTTCCCGGGGGCATCGTCCGGTTCCATCGAGGTTCTAGCGACCTTCGGCGGCGTTCCCGGGCGAACCGATCGATCCCACTCCGACCTCGATGCGGGTGCCACCGGTCAGGTGCGTCTCTCCCCGTTCGTTGCGGACGAGCCCCTGGGCGAACAGTTCGAGCCCGACCAGAGAGGCGTCCCAGGGCAAGTCGAGTTGCACTCGCAGGCCTGTCTCGCTCGCCGTTGTCCGGCGGGCTCGCAGGCGAGCGACGCGGTGGGAGGGAGTGCGCCAGTCGATCAGGGTCTCGCCCCGTGGCGTGAACGTGCCGCACGGGAAGGCCGCGTCCGGGGCCGTGCTCACGAAGACGTCCATCCGCCCCACGTCCGCGGGCTGAGCGAGCTCGAAGACGAGGTGGCCTCCCAGGACCGCCGCTCCGTGGACCTGCAGGTCGGGGGCCGTGGCGGAAGAGCAGCCGTAGGCCTGTACGGATCCGATGTCCCTGGTCGAGAGGGCCTGGTCGCCGAGCACGGCGCGTTAGAGGCCGTGGCGCTCCTCGGGGGCGATGGGAGTGTCGTCCTGCAGGCCTGCCTCCGGCGCAACTCCGCTCGCTCCATCATCGATCACGATGCCGGCGCGGACGAGGTTCTGGAGGGTGACGGAATCGGAGCCGCCTGCCGAGGTAGCCGTCAGCTGAACCGTATAGAGTCCACGGGTGGAGTAGGTGTGGCTCGGGTTTTCGAGCGTGCTGGTCGTGCCGTCGCCAAAGTCCCAGCTCCAGCTCGTCACCGACCCGACGGACAGGTCGGTGAACTGAACCGTGAGGGGCAGCAGCCCTTCGGTGCGCGACGCGCTGAAGTCGGCCACGGGGCCGCTCGAGCCCTGCACGGACACCAGGTCCGGGTACGTCCGGCTGTCCTCCATGTTGCCCGGACCGGTCACGGTCAAGACCACGTCGTAGGTCCCCGCCGTCGTGTAGGTGTGGAGAGGGTTCTGCTGGGTGCTGGTACTGCCGTCCCCGAAGTCCCAGTGCCAGCCGGTCACGCTGCCGGTGGAGGTGTCGGTGAACTGGACTCCCAGGGGAGCGTTGCCCGAGGTCGGCGTCGCATTGGCCGAGGCATCGGGGAATTCGAGCGTTCCGTCGTTCAGCATCAAGAGGAAGATCGAGCCGGATCCGTCGAAGCGGGCGCCGACCGCCAGGTCCCCGATGCCGTCCCCGTTGAAGTCTCCCAGCGGTGCCGTGGAGATGCCGAACTCGACGAAGGGAGGCAGGTTCTGCTGCAGGTTGCCGCTGTCACGACTGATGCGCCGGAAGTCGGCGACCGAGTTGTCGGCATTCATGAACAGGATGAACACCGCGCCCGAGTCCTCGAAGCCGACGCCGTCCCACCACTCGCTGCAGCCGACGGCGATCTCGGGGGTTCCGTTGCCGTCGATGTCGCCCAGGAGAGCGCCGTCCCGCCCCCAGTTGGGGTAGGTCGGCAGGTTCGCGTTCAGGTTGGGCAGGCCGTCGTACAGCGGGATCTCCTGCTTGTCGAAGCCGCTGGCGTTCACCAGGGAGATGTACAGGACGCCGGAGTCGGTGACGCCGTTGAACTCTCCGGCCGTATCCCCGATCAGGGCGTCCGTGATGCCGTCGCCGTCCCAGTCTCCGATGGGCTCGACCCCGACTCCGTAGAAGCTGTCGAAGCCTGGCGTGCTCAGCAGGCGCTGGTTGTAGGTCTGGGACGACTTCACCGTGCCGTTCGCGTTCAGGTAGTAGAGGAACACGGTGCCGAAGGCGGTCCCGACCATCAGGTCCACCACCCCGTCTCCGTCCAGGTCTCCCATGTTCGCCAGGGCGCGGCCGAAGCCCAGGGTGGTGCGGTAGATCTGGGTGTAGCTCTTGACGGTGCCGTCGGTGTTCATGAAGCAGATGATCACCCTGCGCTCCGCTTCGACGTTCACGGACGGCGCCCCGACGGCGATGTCCTCGACGCCGTCGCCATCCAGGTCTCCCAGGGCGGTGACGTCCTTGCCCATCTGGTTGTTCACGCCCAGGCCCACGCCCTGGAGCCCGTTCTGGACCTGGCTGAGCTTGGTCGACGACTTCACCGTCAGGTCCGAGTTCATGAACAGGACCCAGAACGATCCCGTGTTGTTGCCTCCATCGTCGTCGTGGGTCGCGCCCACGACCAGGTCGGGCACGCCGTCATCGTCCAGGTCGCCGATCACGTCGACCGAGCGTCCGAACTGGTCGCCGGGGCCACCCCGAACGATCTTGTTCTTGAAGAGGACCTCTCCTGCAGTGGGCGGGATACCACCGCCACCGGAAGGCGCGGCGAAAGACAGGAGGAGGGGGAGGAGAAAGAGCCAGAGCTTGGTCATGGGACCCAGGGGGGGGAGAGGGCTGGGCTGGATGGGGGGAACGCTCAAGGATAGGTGTCGCCGGGCCGTCGGCGTGACAGGCTATCTCCTGAAATCTTATCCCTCCGGGGTCGAAGGGGGCCGGAAAGCTCTTCCCTCTCAGCGCGGTTTTTTGGAGAGGCAGATGTCGAGGATCTGCAGGGCGTTCAGAGCTGCCCCCTTGCGCAGCTGGTCCCCGCTCAGCCAGAGAGCGAAGCGGTGCTTGTCCCGACCGGGGATCTGCCGGATGTGACCCACCAGAACCTCGTCGACACGGGTCGCGGCCAAGGGGGTCGGGAAGCGTCGGTTCTCTCGGTCGTCGACGAGCCGGACGCCGGGAGCGTCGGTCAGGGTCGAGCGCAGGGCTTCGACGTCCGCCGGCCGCTCGAGCTCGCACACGACGGACTGGCTGTGGGCCCGCAGGACAGGCACGCGGACACAGGTGGGGAAGAGCCCGATGGCCTC
>JAUIEE010000218.1 GCA_030428965.1 bacterium
GGTTGAGCAGGTAGATGGCCCTCGAGTGGATCTGGCTGACACGCGACTCGGTCAGGTCCATCACCCGCGCGATCTCACGCAGGAGCAGTTCCTCGCCGTAGTACAAGGTGATCACGGTCTTCTCGCGCTCGGGCATGCGAGTGATGGCCCGGGCGAGCATCTCTTTCATCTCCGTCCACTCCGCGCTGCCGACGGGATCCTCACTCTTGGGATCGGTCAGCATCGCTGCGAGGGAATCACTGGGCCCGTCTTCCAGGGAAATGCTCCCGGCCACGCGCGCCGAGTGCAGGATCTCGTCGACCTCGTCGATGGGGAGATCGAGCTCCGAGGCGATCTCTTCGGGAGTGGGAGGCGTGCCGTTCCTCTGCTTCAAGCTCGCCACGGCGCCCTCCAGGCGACGCAGCTTCTCGCGGCGTCCCCGCGGCAAGAAGTCCATGCGCCTGAGCTCGTCGAGGATGGCCCCGCGAATGCGCGGGTAGGCGAAGGTCGAGAACTTCAACCCTCGGGAAGCATCCCAGGTGTCGGCGGCGCCGATCAGGCCCAGCATGCCCCAACCGCTGAGGTCGTCCCGATCGACGAGACCGGGGACGTCCATGGCCATGCGCCCGACGATGTGATGGAGCAGGGGAATGTGCTCCAGGATCAGGGCGTCACGGTCGCCCTCGTGGGTCGACCGTAGGTAGCCAACGGGATGACTCTCACCCATCTTGGGCGTCCTCCCGTTTGTCTAGCGTGCACAGATTCATGGAGTGGAGTCCTGTTCCTCGCTGTCGCGCGCGGAATCGAAGGCGATCGAACGTTCCAGGGCGAACAAGCCCAACTTCGCCAGGAGGAGCACCGCCAGGAAAGCGGCGGCACCCCGCATGGACGCGGTTGAGACCGGGACGTGGTGAAAGAGCGAGATCAGCGCCACGAGACTCCCCGCGGCCACCGCCAAGCGGTGGCTGAGGAAGCGCCAGGCGTCGCCGAGGGACACTTCTCCACCACTCCTATCGGCCATGGCTTTCCTGACCCTTTAGGGGCCTGGCCGTGGACAAGCCCAGGGAACGGCCCAGGCGGGCCGCCAGGCGGTCGATCGCCTGGGAAGCCGAGCAGCGCGGGTCGCTCTCAACGACCGGGCGCTGCAGGGCCGCCGCCCGGCGCAGGGCCCGTGAGGAAGGCATCCAGCCGATCAGCTGGGGAGATCGGGCCAGGAATCGCTGACACACCTCCCCCAGGCGCAGGGCCACCTCTCGGGCCTGGGCTGCGTCCCCCGCGAGGTTCACGAACACCTGGGGCGTGGGGAGCTCGCATTCCCTCTCCCGGGAAAGGGCGTCGAGCGCCTTGATGACACCGTAGGCATCGGTCACGGCGGCCGGATCGGGCGTGGTGACCACGAGCACCCGATCCGCCAGCAGCGCGAAGTCGAGCACGTCCGGACCGATCCCGGCCGCGCTGTCTCCGACCAGCACGCCGCAGCTCGGACTGTGATCCACCAGGGCTTCGATCAAGCGCTGACGCCGGGCTTGGTCGGGTCGAGCCCATTCCAGGCTGCCGGAGGCCGCGGGCAGGATCTTGAGCCCCGAGGGTCCCTCGTGCAGGCATTCCTCGATGCCATGGGTCCTGGAGAAGAAGTCCCCCAGGTTGCGCTCCGGCCGCAGTCCGAGCACGACGTCCAGGTTGGCCAGGGCGAAGTCGAGGTCGACCAGCAAGGGATCGCCGAGCGCTCGCCCCTTGGCGAGCGAGACGCCGAGGTTGGCGGCCACGGTGGTCTTGCCCACGCCGCCCTTGCCGCCGGTCACGACGACGAAGGGGCAGGCCGGGGACTGGAGCCCCGGCAGGGCCGGGTCCTGATCGATCAGCTGTGAGGTCAAGACAGACGCCCCAGGAGCAAGAGGTCGGTGAGACGATCGGGGTTCGGTCGCGTCAGGTGAAAGCGCATGTCCTGGCCGTCGCACAGGAAGGCGATCGGGAGGTCCGCTCGGGCGACCTGCTCGAGCGCGAGGCCCGGTTCACGGGTTTCGTCCAGCTTGGAGAGCACGACTCCGCTGGGGCCGAACTCCTTGAACGTGCGCATGACGAGATCCAGGGCCGAGCGTCCGGAGCTCGCCGGCAAGACCAGGTAGTCGTCGGTGTGATCCCAGCGCCGGATGCGCCGCAGCTCCCGGGCGAAGCGGTCGAAGAGTCGGCCCGAGCGCGGAGAGAGGCCCGGGGTGTCCAGCAGGGCCACGTCGAAGTCGCGCGCCTTCTTGAGCACCCGCCGCAGCTCGGCCGCCGACCGGACGGCGAGCAGCGGGACCTCGGTACGATCCACATCCGCGTCGAGCCCGCCCACGGTCTGCAGCGCGCTGACTCCCAGAGGGTCGAGGGTGACGTAGAGCACGCGACGACCCGCGGCGCTGAGGCGCCGACCCAGCCTCGCCAGCACCGTCGTCTTGCCGGCGCCGGCGGGCCCCGTGAAAGCGATCAGGTGGGGAACTCCCCCGGCCTGGGGCTTCTTCGGAGACTCCGAGACCCGAAACATCTTGCCGATCACACCCACGGCCGCGTCGATCGCGTGGGTACCGCGGGCACCGCTGGCCCGGACCCTGCGCAGGATGTCGTGGGCGAAGGCGTTCGAAGCTCCGAAGCGACGCAGGCGGGCGTGCACCTCGCGCAGGCCAGGGTCAGACTCGACCTTTCTCTGTCGAGCGGGCGCCGGGGAACGGCGGGCGTGGGCACGCTGCTCTTCCAGAATGGCCGTGGCCGAGCCGCCCACAGGCCTGGTCGGGCTCGAGAGGAGCTTCTGGATGACGCCCTTCTTCTCCTGGGGCTTGTGGGGCTTGGCCCCGATGGCACGCGTCAGCTTTCGCAAATCCATGTCACTCCTCGACGTTCACGACCGCTTGGGTCTGGACCTTCTGGGCCGAGACGACTTCGTTGTAAGACAGCACCGAGACCTTCGGCAGCGAGGCCTTGACCAGCTCGTTCACGAACCGGCGGACGTTGGAGCGCACCAGCACGACGGCGTCGCGCCCGCTCTTGGTGGCCTGGGCGACCGACTCCCCCAGCCGCTCCACCAGCCGTTGCAGGTAGGCGGGATTGACGCCGGGGGTGTCGCCGGCAGGCGCCTGGGCCTCCCCGCGCGTGACGGCATGGGCCAGGCGCACTTCGACCGCTGGGTCGAGGGTGACCGCGTGGACGGTTCCGGTCGTGTCCGCGTGGATCTCGCACAGGACGCGCCCCAGGCGTTGACGCACCAGCTCGGTCAGCACCTCGGGATCCTTGGTCTTCGCCACGTTGTCGGCCAGGGCCTCCAGGATCGCGGGCATGTTGCGGATCGGAACTCCCTCGCGCAGCAGATTGCGCAGCACGCGCTGCACGTCGCCGTGGTTCATCTTGTCCGGGATCATCTCCTCCACCACCGCGGGAGCGTTCTTGCGCGCGTTCTCCACCAGGTTCTTGACGTCGTCACGACTGAGGATCTCGTGGAACGAACTGCGCAGCACCTCCGAGAGGTGGGTGACCAGGACGCTGGTGGGGTCGATGACCGTGTAGCCGAGCAACTCGGCCTCGTCGCGCTCGTTCTCCGAGATCCACCAGGCGGGAAGCCCGAAGGCCGGATCGATCGTCTCGCGCCCGCGCTTCAAGCCGGAGGCCCCGCCGCCGTCCATGGCGAGCAGGCTGCCGGGCTCCACCGTTCCCTTGGCCACTTCCTGTCCGCCCACGAGCACGCGGTAGGCTCCCGGGTCCATGCGGATGTTGTCCTTGATGCGTACCGGTGGCAGCACGACCCCCTCTCGCAGGGCAAAGCGCCGCCTCATCTGCGAGATGTGGTCCAGGATCCCCGTCCCCTTCTTGTCCTGCACGAAGGGGATCAAGCGATAGCCGATCTCCAGGGCGATACGATCGACCTGCAAGAGCTCGAGCGCTTCGTCCGCCGGCTCCTTCTCCGAATCGCCTTCTTCGCCGCTCGCGGCGGCCGAGCTCTCCGTGCTCTGGAGCGCCACCTCTTCGGCCTGGCTGTCGCGCGTGGTGCGCCACAAGAGGAGGAGCGTGATCGCCAGGATGCCGAAGGGCGTCACCGGCATGCCGGGCAAGAGGCCGATGACGAACATCATGCCGGCGGCGATGAGCGTGGCCTTGGGGTTGCCCCCGACCTGGCTCACGAGGTTCTGTCCGAGACTGAGCTCGCTGGAGGACTTCGTGACGAGCACGGCCGCGGCCGTGGAAACGAGCAGAGCCGGGATCTGGGTGACGAGGCCATCACCGATCGTGAGCATCGAGTAGCGCTGGGCCGCCTGGCCGAAGGACAGGTCGTTGAGGCTGCCCATCGTGATTCCGCCCACGAGGTTGAGGGCCGTGATGATCAGCCCCGCGATGGCATCCCCCCGGACGAACTTCGAAGCACCGTCCATGGCTCCGTAGAACTCGGCCTCGGAGGCCACCTGTCCGCGCCGAGCGCGGGCGGTGTCCGAATCGATCAGACCGGCGCTCAGGTCCGCGTCGATCGCCATCTGCTTGCCGGGCATGGCGTCCAGCACGAAGCGAGCGGCGACCTCGCTGATGCGGCCGGCGCCCTTGGTGATGACGACGAACTGGATGATGATCAGGATCAGGAAGACCACCAACCCGACGGTCAGGTTGTCCCCGACCACGTAGCGCCCGAAGGCCGTGATGACCGTGCCCGCTTGACCCGTGCTGAGGATGATGCGCGTGCTGGCCACGTTCAGTCCCAGCCGGAACAGCGTGGCGAACAGGAGTATGGTCGGAAACGTGGACAGCTCCGTCGCCCCACGGATGTTCATGGTCACGAGCAACATCAAGAGCGAGATCGTGATGTTGGTCGCCAGGAGCGCATCCAGGGCAACCGGCGGCAGGGGCATCAGGAGAGTGACCATCAGGCCCAGGACGCCCACGCCCATGACCCAGTCGGCGTAGCGCCCCAGCCAGCCGCCCAGGCGCTGGAAGCTCGTGGTCTTCGCGACTTCCATCAGGCCGTCACCGCCTCACCCTGCAAGCGCAGGACGTATCCCAGCACGGCAGCAACGGCCGTGTAGAGGTCTTCGGGAATCTCGTCGCCGATCTCCACCTGGGCGTGCAGCGCCCGCGCCAGGGGGACGTCCTCGTAGCAGACGATCCCGGCCTTGGCCGCGACCTTCTTGATGCGCTGAGCCATGTGGTCGGCGCCCTTGGCCACGCAGACCGGCGCGCTCTGCAGGGCATGGCCGTACTCGTCACGCTCGTACTTGAGGGCGACGGCATAGTGTTCGGGGTTGGTGACCACGACGGTTGCCTTGGGCACCTCGTCCATCATGCGCCGCGTGGCCATCTCGCGCTGGATCTGGCGCACGCGCGCCTTGACGTGCGGATCACCTTCGCTGGTCTTCTGCTCGTCCTTGACCTCCTGCTTCGACATGCGCAGGTCCTTCGAGAGCTGAAAGCGCTGGAAGAGCATGTCGACCAGCCCCAGGAGCACGATCACGGCCAGGGCGGCCGCCATGCAGCGTATGGAGAGGTGGGTCACCGCTCGCATCAGAGGCCCGAGCTCGGAGGTGCCCATGGCGATGATGCCCGGCAGCTGCGTCCAGGCCACGGCGCCGACCGCGGAAGTGATCAGGGCGATCTTCAGGCCGGCCATCGCCGTGCGCACGGTCGAGCGCATGCTGAACAGACGCCCGAACCCCTTGACGGGGTTGATCTTGTCGGGGTCCATCTCGATCGCCTTGCCAGCGAACTTCAAGCCGACCTGGAGGTAGCCGGTCATGCCGGTCACGACGATGGCCGGCAGGGTCACCAGGGTCAGCGGCAAGGCGATCGCGGAGAGCGAGTCGATGACCCAGTTCGCGCCCGCTTCCGCCGTGAAAGGAAGCTGGCCGTCGTCTCCCAGATGGCGCAAGCGCAGGGAGAGGATCTCGGCCGCCCGGCTCGCCAGGAAGCCGCCGCCGAGCAGCAGCCCCGACGCGCCCGCGCACAGCCCGATGCCCGCGACGAGCTCGGTGGAAAGGGCCACCTGCCCCTTCTCGCGCGCTTCCTCCCGCCGTTTGGGAGTGGCTTCTTCTGTCTTTTGGTCTTTGTCTCCGGAGTCCGCCACGTCAGCTCTCCAAGAGGGTCAAGCCGTGATCCAGCCAGTGCACGAACGAAGCGTGCAGGCCCGTCATGGCCGGTTCGAGCAGGGGCGAGAACAGGTACATCCCCACCATGGCCACGAGCACGCGAATGGTGAAGCCGACCTCCAGCACGTTCAGGTTCGGAACGGCACGGGCCAACAGCCCCATCAACATCGAGACCAGGACCAGGAAGACCATCACAGGTCCGGCGAAGACGATCCCCGATCGGAACATCTCTCCGAACATCTGCTGAAGGGCCGGGGCGATGCCCGCACCCAGCTCGAGGCTCCCCACCGGAGCGCGCTCGATGGATTCGCCCAGAGAGCGCATCAGCCAGTGGTGCCCGTTCAAGCTGAGCACGGCCAGGAGGAACAGGTTCTCGTAGACCGAGGTCACCAGCGGCGTGGACACGCCCGTGGCCGGATCGACCTGGCGGCCGACCATGAAGCCCATCTCGTGTCCGATGAGCTCTCCCCCGACGCGCACGGCCAGCATCACCAGGTGCAAGAGGAAGCCCAGGAAGAAGCCGATGAACAGCTCACGCACGGCGAAGGCACCGAGCTCGATCCAGGTCGCCGAGACGGGCAGCGGCTCTCCGACCGCGAAGTAGAGCAGCATCGAGAGGGCGACGATCAAGCCGACCTTGTACCCGGAGAAGCCGGTTCCGAAGCCGAGCACCGGCGCGGACACGACGACCGCGCTGGTGCGCAGCAGGATGAGGCCGAAGGCCTCGAGCATTCCGGGTTGCAAGAGCTCCAGCATGGTCAGCTCAGGCCGAACGAGTGGAGTTGAGAGAAGACCTTCAGGCAGAAGTCCCGCAGGATGCCCAGGGCCGGCGCCAGCAGCATGAGCGACACCAGGATGACCGCCAGCATCTTGGGCACCATGCTCAGGGTCTGCTCCTGAACGGAGGTCAGCGCCTGGAACAGGCTGACGGCGACGCCCACGGCCAGGCCGACGACCAGGACCGGCCCGGCGACCAGGAGGACGGTCGCGAAGAGCTCGCGCGAGAGGTCGATGATGCGGAGGTCGAGATCACCCATGGCGGCTAGAGCGTGAACGAGGTCACGAGGGACTCACAGACCAGGTGCCAGCCGTCCACCAGGACGAAGAGCAGGATCTTGAAGGGGGTCGAGATCATGACCGGCGGCAGCATGAACATGCCCATCGAGATGAGCACGCTGGCCACGATCAGGTCGATCACGAGGAAGGGCAGGAACAGAAGGAAGCCCATTTGAAAGGCCGTCTTGAGCTCGCTCAGGATGAAGGCCGGCACGATCACCCGGAAGGGAAGCTCATCCCCCGAGTACGCGCCGACCCCACCGTCGTCGACGGTGATGTCGTCCCCCGACATCTGCATGAACAGCTCGATCTCGGAGGCACGGGTGTTCTTCGTCAGGAAGCCCCGCAGCTCGCCCCAGGCTTCGGAGGTGGCCGCGGCCATCTCGATCTCCCCGTCGCGGTAGGGAACGTAGGACTCCTCGTAGACCCGCATGAAGACGGGCCCCATGACGAAGCTGGTCAGGAACAGGGCCAGCCCGATCAGGATCGGGTTGGGAGGCAACTCGTTGGTCGAGAGGGAGCGACGGACGAAGGAGAGCACGATCACGATGCGCGTGAAGCTCGTGAGCGAGATCAGCACCGCGGGCAGGATCGAAAGCAGCGTGAGCAGGACGGCGATCTCGATCGCCGACGACATGCGCAGCCCGCCTTCTTCGTCCTGGGCCACCTGCTCGCCCGCCCCCAGGAGCGCCTCACCGAGGGCGCCCTGGGCCACGGACGGACCGGCCAACGCCAGGAAGGCCAGGAGCATCAGAGCCATCCTCTTCGACCGCTGGGTCATCCGATCACCCCGCGGCCGTTCTCCAGCACCGCACGCCGGGGGCGCACCTGGTGCTGATCGAGCTCCGGGGCCTCCTTCACGAGCAGCTCGGCAAAGTCTCCGCGGCCCGGCGGCCGAACCGCCTCGTGCTCCTCGAGCTCGAGCTCCGGGGCCTGCTCGCTCTCCGGCGGGTCGAGCTCGGCGATGGAAGCCAGCTCCTTGTCCCCGGCTCCGACCAGGAAGTGCCGGTCGTAGCAGCGCACGACGAACAGCTTCTGCTTGCCCCCGAGGGGCAGGACGTCCACCACGGCCAGCGAGCGCTGAGCGGCGCGCTGGCGCAGGGTGCGCGCGAAGAACCGCCGCACGACCCAGCCCAGGACCAGGACGGCCGCGATGACCACGGCCGAGAAGATCAGGTAGCTGGTGAGATCCACCACAGGGGCCTGGGAGGCCTCTTGCACGACGAGGGCGACCGGCATGAAGGAAGGCTGCATGGAGTACCAGCGGGGTGGGACCGGTCCCGCCGCACCCTCTGTCGGTCGAGTCGCCCCCGGCCTTTTCCGTCCGGAACCGATTGTCGTTTTTTTGGACACAGCCCGGTTTCCTCCCTCCGCGCAGGAGTTGGACACCCCGTGGCTCCCTCAAGCTCGGCCCGCGACCGGTCGAAGGACTCGCCATGGAGACCCCCGACAACCCCGAGCCTCTCTCACCCGAAGAGATGGAGTCGGCCCGCGCGACCCTGAAGCGAACCTGTCGATTCCTGGCCGCCTACA
>JAUIEE010000219.1 GCA_030428965.1 bacterium
CCTCGAGCGGTGTGGCCTCGGTCACGGTCCTGGACTCCCGCTGCGCCCGGGCCGACGCGCTCGCCACGGCGGTCATGGTGCTGGGTGCCGAAGAAGGGTTGCAGCTGGTCGAGGCCTTGCCCGGCGTCGAAGCCTACCTGCTGCTGCACGCGCCCGACGGTTTCGAAGCCCGAGCCACGTCCGGGTTCCCCCCCGTCGCACCCGTCCGGCGCTAGGCGTCCGGGTCGAGGCCCAGCTCTTCCTTGCGGCTCGCGCAGACCGGCTTGTTCATCATCTCGCACAGGCAATCCGCGAGGGGCCTCCCCTCGGGATCGACACCGCCGCAGGACCCCGAGAGAGCTTTCCCCTTGAGGATCCACCCGATCGCCATGGCCAAGAGGGCCACGAGCATCAGCACGAAAGCGATCAGGAAGGTCTCCATGGGAGGAAAGTCTAGGCCGGGTCGGACCGGGCCTCAACCGGCGTAGCCCGATCCTTCTCGACCTGGCCCGGCCGCCCCCGCGGAATCACGCGGGCCCGCTGCACTACCGCGCCAGGCGGAAGCCGGCGAACATCCAGCGTTGGTGCGGGTAGTAGAAGTTCCGGTAGGTGGGGCGCACGTGACGCTTGGGGGTCACGCAAGAACCGCCGCGCAGGACCATCTGGTTGGCCATGAACTTGCCGTTGTACTCCCCCAGCGACCCCTCGAAGGGACGATAGCCCGGGTAGGCCACGTAGGGGCTGCTCGTCCATTCCCACACGTCCCCGATCAGCTGGGCCAGCTTCCCCGGGGACGGAGCGGCGTGCAGCGCGGAAGGATGGAAGCGGCCGTCTTCCAGGAGGGTCCCCGGCGAAGTGGGCTCCCCCGCGGCGTGTTCCCACTCGTGCTCGCTGGGCAGGCGATAGCCCGACCAGCGGGCGTAGGCATCCGCTTCGTAGAAGCTCACGTGGCAGACCGGCTCGCCCGCAACGACTTCGCGCAGGCCTCCGAGGGTCATCACGCGCCAGCGCGCGCCGTCCGTCTCCCAGTAGAGCGGAGCCTGCCAGCCCTCGCGCTGCACGAGGCTCCAGCCGTCGGACAGCCAGAGCTCGGGGCGGCGATAGCCCCCGTCCGCGATGAACGCACGGTACTCGCCGTTGGTGACCGGTCGCGGAGCCAGCTCGAAGGGCCGCAGGTAGACCGTGTGGGCCGGCCCTTCGTTGTCGTAGGCGAAGCCCGGCGCCGAGTTCCCGACCCGAACCAGTCCCCCCTCGAAGGCCTGCCACTCCATCGGGGGCACGCAGGCAGAAGAGCCGCGCGCCAGCTTCCGGTAGGCCGGGCGCAGGGGGTTGCGGGCCAGCACCTGCTTGACGTCCATGAGCAGCAGCTCCTGGTGCTGCTGCTCGTGGTTGAGGCCGATCGTGACGATCGGCGCCAGCTCCTCGAACCGCTCGCCCCCACAGGACTCGAGCACCTCGGCCATGCCCTGGTCCACGTGGCGCCGGTAGTCCAGGACCTCGCTCACCGTGGGGCGTGACAGGAGCCCCCTGGAATCGCGCGGATACGGTTCGCCCAGGGACTCGTAGTAGGAGTTGAACAGCTCGGCGTAGCGAGGATCGAAGGGCTCGTAGCCCGTCACACGCCCGAGCACGAGGGTCTCGAAGAACCACGAGGTGTGGGCCAGATGCCACTTGGTCGGACTGGCGTCCGGCATGGCCTGGACGACCATGTCTTCGATTTCGAGCGGTTCGATCAGCCCCTCGGTCGTGGAGCGGACCTCGCGGTACGCGCCGAGGAGCTGTTCGCGTCGTTCGGTGATGGCCGCTTCGTTCATCGACAACAGACTCCGGGGAGGATTAAGGGCCCGAGGAGGCCCCGAGCCCGTAACGACGTCAGCCCCCCGGAGGAGAATCCTAGCCCACTTCCGTCCGAGTCCCTCGAAAAGAAGCCCCCGGGGCGGATCAAAGCCAGGGAGCCGAGGTTCCCCACCGCCCGCGAGCGCCTAGGATCTCGGCATGTCCAGCCCCTCATCCCCGACGACTCCGGAACGCTTCCATCCCATCGGCACCCCTGGGCAGCCCTGGGGCGCAGCCGAGAAGACCCGCTGGTTCGAGGGTTGCTCCATCCAGCGCAGCTACCGAGACGAGGTGCTCAGCCGGTTGGACGGCCTCGATGCGCGCTTCTCCGTGCAAAGCTACGGCGCCCTGCCCCTCGACGCCGAGCGCTATCCGATGTTCGCAGTGGAGTGCGAGCAGGCGGGTCCCGCGGCTCCCTGGGTCCTCATCACGGGGGGCGTCCACGGCTACGAAACCAGCGGGGTCCAGGGCGCACTCGACTTCCTCCACGAGCACGCTCCGACCTACGCCGATCGGGTCAACCTGCTGGTCGCTCCCTGCGTGAGTCCCTGGGGCTACGAGGTGATCCACCGCTGGAACCCGAGCGCCATCGACCCCAACCGTTCGTTCGTACGCGACAGTCCGTCGGAAGAGGCCGCGGCGCTCATGCACCGGGTGGCGGCCCAGCGCGCGCGCTTCCTCGTCCACCTCGACCTGCACGAAACCACCGACAGCGACGAGAACGAGTTCCGTCCCGCCCTCGCCGCGCGCGATGGCAAGGCCCTCGAGCCCGGCACCGTCCCCGACGGCTTCTACACCGTGGGCGACAGCGAGAACCCCCAGCCCGCCTTTCAGGCGGCCATCATCGCCGGCGTGAAGCAGGTCACCCACATCGCTCCCCCGGACGAGAACGGAGAGATCATCGGCTCCAAGGTGACCCAGGAAGGTGTCATCCATTACCCGTTCGTCGAACTGGGGCTGTGCGCCGGGGTCACCGATGCCCGCTACACGACCACGACCGAGGTCTATCCGGACAGCCCCCGGGCCACCCCGGCCCTTTGCAACGCGGCCCAGGTGGCCGCGGTACGAGCCGCCCTGGACCACGCACTGGCCCAGGTCCACCTCTAGCCCGGCTGGTCCCGAGACAAGGCCCGACCCCGGGCGTATACTGCTTGCCTCGTACCCACCGCACGGTCCCCTTTACGTCAACGACGACATGTTCGACCAGGCCATCGAAGCCCTCCGCACCTTCCGTTCCTCGACCGACGCCGAAGCCCACTGCGACGGCCCCTGTGGCGTCTACGACCCCGCATCGGCCCGTATCGCCGCCGAGGCCGCGGTCTCGATGACCAAGAAGATGCTGGACCTCACCCCGCCGAATCCGTCCGACGGAAACGCCATGGCGGCCTACCTCAACACGATGTCGCGCTACGCCGCGATCAAGGAAGAGCAAGCCCACCTGGCGAAGTCCGAGCTGCTGGTCCTGTGGACGGACTACTTCAAGCCGCCTCACCTGGAGCAATTCCCGAAGCTGCACGAGACCTTCTGGAAGGCGGCCAAGCTCTGCTCGGCGGTCAAGGTCGAGGTCAGCGCCCAGCACGCTCAGGAGCTGATGGACGCGGTCAAGGAGATCCACGAGATCTTCTGGAAGTCCAAGGGTCGTGACGTCGCCTGGTACACCGCCAGCTAGGGCGCTTCCGGCCGCGGGCTGGCGGGAGCTCTTCCTCTGGCTCGTCGGCCGACGACGGCGCTATCGGGTGAGCGGGAGCTCGATGCTCCCGCTGCTCGAGGACACCGACGAAGTCCTCGTGGACCCGCGCGGGAATCCCAGGCCTGGGGACGTCGTCGTCGCACGTCACCCCTACCGCCGCAGCGCTCACGTCCTGAAGCTGCTCGAGGGCACCGACGAGCGCGGAGCCATGCGCCTGATCGGGACGAACCCCGGCACGAGCACGGACAGCCGCAGCTTCGGCACCGTCCCCGGTGAGCTGTTGCGCGGGCGGGTTTCGAGCACCCTGCGTACGCGCGAAGTTCGCTCCTAGGAGCTTCCCAGGAGACCGAAGGTCGCGCCGAGCCACCAGGCGCCGATGGCCACGGTCACGGCGCCGATGACGGTCAAGAAGCTCGGCAGCCAGGCCACCCCGATCGAGCGGGCGCACCAGCCCAGGATCGCTCCGAAGCAGGCCATCAGGAGCAAGGACGCTCCGATGTAGCTGGCGAGGTACACCGCCGCGTCCCCGGGCCCCATGGCCAGGGAGGGCAGCGCGGCCCAGAAGTGCCCCGCTCCGGCCAGGCCGTGCACCAGGCCGATGCCGAAGGCCGTGTGCCCGTGACCGTGGTCCGCGGCCCCGTGCGGATGCTTGTCGTCGGATGCCGTGTGGACGTGCAGGTGGGCGTGATCTTCGCCGTCGTGTTCGTGGCGATGCTCGTGGACCACGAGGGAGCGGGAACGGCGAATCGTGACCAGGCCCAGCACGACCAGGACGGCGCCGACCAAGCGCTCGGCCCATCCGCTGGCAGCGGTGACGTCGGCGGCCGAGAGCAAGGTCTGGCCCAGGAGTCCCAGAACCGCGACGCCCATTCCGTGCCCCAGCCCCCAGGAAGCTCCGACCCACCAGGGGCGCACGTGTCGGTTGCGGTCGACGGCGAGGGGTGCGACTCCGACCAGGTGATCGGGACCGGAGAGAACGTGGGCCGCGCCCGCCGCCAGGCCTTGTACAGCGACAATCATCGCGGAGAGCATAGCGACTGGGGGCGCCGCGCGCTCGCTCCCAGGGAACAGGGCACCCTTCACGGGGGCCGCCCGCGAAGGGCTTCCCCCGGTGCGGAGTCTCCCCGCTGACTCGACAAGCCCCGGCCGAAAGAGCTCTCGATCCAGGTCGAGGGAGACCGGAGCCACGGTCTCCGAGCTAAGATGAGGCCTGCTTGGCCCGGCCCCGCCCGGGGCTCCCCCTCCGCCTACGGATCCACCCCCCTGAAGACCCCCATGAGGAACCTGCTCTTCCTTGGCTGCCTGCTCCCGCTCCTCGCCTGCCAGGCCACCCTGCCGGCTGGCCGGACCGTGGGCGAGTCGATCGAACCCAAGAACATCGTCGCCCTGTCCGTGGTCCACGCGGCGCCGTCGGACTACTTCGAGCAAACTCTCCTGGTGGACGCCGAAGCCGTGGCCGTCTGCCAGAGCATGGGCTGCTGGATGAAGATCAAGGACGGAGACGCGGACGCCATGGTCCGCTGGGAAGAGGGCTGCGGCGGCAAGTACGCCTTCCCTTCGGACATCGTCGGCAGGCGCATCGTGATTCAGGGATCCTTCTATCCGAAGCTTCTCTCCGAAGAGGACGCCGAGCACTTGCAGTCCGAGGCTGCGCCCGGCGTCACCATCGAGCGCGAGGGCTACGAGTTCAACGCCTCCGCCATCCTCATCCCCTCCGAGCAGTAGGCGCTTGGGGCAGAGCCTGTTGCCAGCTTCCGACCCGCTGGAAACAGGATGGTGGGCAAGCACCGCCCCCCACGATCCTCGTCGGTGTAGAGTACGCCTCCGCTAGGGAGGTTCCGGAACGCCCGTGGGGATCGGTACGAACGTAGAAGAAGCGGCGCGACGCCTGGCGGCAGGGGAAGTCGTGGCCATTCCGACCGAGACGGTCTACGGCCTGGCCGCCAACGCCCTCGACCCTGCGGCCGTGGCCCGCGTGTTCGAGATCAAGCGCCGACCGAGCTTCGATCCGCTCATCGTGCACGTGCGCGACGTGCGAGCTGCCCTCGAGGTAACCGACTCCTGGCCGAGCGCTGCCCGAGCTCTGGCCGAGGCTTTCTGGCCCGGTCCTTTGACCCTCGTTCTCGAGCGCAAGGACGTCGTCCCCGATCTCGTCACGAGCGGCCTGAAGACCGTGGGAGTACGCTCCCCGGCGCACCCCGTGGCCCAGCGCTTGCTCGAAGAAACGGGCTTGCCCCTCGCCGCACCGAGTGCCAATCGCTTCGGCTCGATCAGCCCCACCACGGCGCAGCACGTGCTCGATCAGCTCGGGACGGAGCTCGACTTCATCCTCGACGGGGGTCCCTGCACGGTCGGCGTCGAGAGCACCATCATCGGCTTCGACCGAGAGCGCTGCCTCTTGTACCGTCCCGGGGGAATCCCGCTCGAAGCCATCGAGGCTTGCGTCGGCCCGGTGCACGACGCGCGCCAGGACGCGCCGACCTCTCCGCGCACCCCCGGCAGACTCCCGTCCCACTACGCCCCGCGCACACCGCTCCTCCTGGGCAACCTGGACGAGATGCTCGAGGAATACGCAGGCCAGCCCGTCGGCGTCTTGGCCTTCCGCTCGGCCCGTGCCGCCCACGTCTGCCGCGTCCTGTCCCCCACGGGCGATCTGGCGGAGGCCGCTCGGCGTCTCTTCGGCGCCCTGCGTGAGCTCGACGCCGGCCGAGCCGAGCTGCTCTTGGCCGAGCCGGTGCCCGATCGCGGTCTGGGACGTGCCATCAACGACCGTCTGCGACGCGCCGCCCGGGCGCGGACGGTGGACCGGGACGCGCCGTGAGCCAACCGTCCGGAGAGTCGTTGGCCGGCCGGGTCCGGGTGCCCTGCGCGCCGTGGGGATGAATGGCGTCCCGGGAGTTTTTGTGTTAGGGAAGGGCCTCGACGTCACGCACCAACGTGGAGACCGGGTCCTGCGTGGTAGCAGCTCCGACCGGATCGGCGACGGCAAAGGTATGCGAGTCTGATGGTTGTCCCTGCCCTCGTCTTCGTGGCAGCCCTGATCGGCGGTGCCGCATCCTGGCTGGCGAACTGGAATGAACGGCGCCTCCATGTCGCCCTGGCACTCAGCACGGGCACCTTCCTCGGCGCGGTCTTCCTGCACCTGCTGCCGGACGTCGCCGGGCGGGTCGAGGCGACCGCCGTCCACGAAACGCTCCCGCAAAGTCAGACGCTGCCCGACCCCTCGCACGGAGATCACGGGCATTCGATCGATACGGACACCAGGGCCGTAGCCGCCCACGGGCACGGCGACTCCACGCTCTGGCTTTGCGTGCTGGCCGGAGTCCTTCTGGTGCACACCGTGGAAGCGCTCTTCTTGAGGACGACCGAAAGGGAGGGAGTCGGCCGGCACAAGAGCGTGAGTCTGGTGACCATGGTCGGGGTTTCGGTGCACGCGGCCTCGGCCGGCCTGGGGCTTTCGGCCCTGGAGGCCGGCGAAGCCCTGGAGACGTCTTTCATCGTGGCCTTCTTGACCCACAAAGCCTTCGAGAGCTTTGCCATGGTGAACGTCTTTCAGCTGGCTCACCTGTCCCGAAAGAAAATCGCCGTGATCCTGTGCGCGTTCGCGCTGCTGACGCCCCTCTGCATGTTGGCCGGCATGCCCCTCTTCGCCCACGTGGGGGGCGAGGCGCTCAACATCGTGACGGCCCTGGCAGCAGGTACGTTCCTCTACGTCTGCGTGGCCGAGCTCCTGCCCGAGGTCTTCCACCATCCGGGGGACAACCTGGCCAAGTTCTCCTTCCTGTTGGCCGGCGTCCTACTGAGCGTCGTCCTGGCGGGATTCGGGGCATGACGGACTTCCTCGAGCAGTGGATGTACGCCGTCTGGGAGATTCTGGCCCTGTCGGGGCCGTGGCTCCTGGTGGGCTTCTTGCTGGCCGGCCTCATCCACATCCTTCTCCCCGAGCAAGTCGTCTACCGCCATCTGGGCAAGGACGACTGGCGCTCGGTCCTGACCGCCGCAGTCGCCGGTGTCCCCATCCCGCTCTGCTCGTGCTCCGTCTTGCCCACGGCCATGTCCCTGCGCAAGAGCGGGGCGAGTCGGGGGGCCACGACCTCCTTCCTCATCTCCACGCCGGAGACGGGCGTCGACTCGATCGGCATCACCTGGGCCCTGACCGATCCGCTCATGACCGTCGTCCGCCCCATCGCGGCCCTGGTGACCGCACTCGGATCCGGACTGCTCGTCAACCTCCTGGTCAAGACGGGACTGGCCTCGGGTCCTCGCGTGGACGCAGAGGCGGCGTCCTCCCGTGCCCACGACCACTCGCACGAACACGACCATCCCGTAGACGAAAGCGGCAGCGTCCTGGGACGGGCTCTGCGCTATGCCTTTGGGCCGCTCCTCGACGACCTGACCCCCTGGTTCCTGTTCGGCCTGGCCCTCTCCGGACTGATCGCCGTCCTCGTCCCCGAAGGCTTCTTCGCCTCGGAGCTCACCTCGGGCTGGCCGGCGATGCTCGGCATGCTCGTGATCGGCGTCCCCATGTACGTCTGCGCCACCGCCAGCACGCCGATTGCGGCGGCCCTGGTGGCCAAGGGCCTCGACCCGGGAGCCGCCCTCATCTTCCTCTTGGCCGGCCCCGCCACCAACCTGGCGACCATCGCCGTGGTCCGGGGCTTCCTGGGCGGACGGATCCTGGCCGCCTACCTGATCAGCATCGCCGCCTTCTCCCTGGCCTGCGGTGCCCTGCTGGGCCCCATCTACGGCCTCTTGGGAATGGACGCCAGCGCCATCATGGCCGAGGCCACCGAGAAGGGACTCGGCTGGCTGGACATCGCCGGCGGTGCCGTGATGGTCGGACTGTTGCTCCGCAGCGCGCAGCGCCGGTACGGCTAGCCGCGGTCCTCTCCTCGCTGAATCTCCTCGTGGCGCTTCTTGAGGTGGGGCAGGATCGCCCGGAAGTTCGCGACGAGATCATCGACTCCCTCGACGGCCCTGGGAAAGCAGACTCCATAGACCCCCCAGCGGCCCTCGCTCGGCGGCAGGATCTCGTAGAACTCCGGGGTGTCGGTGGCCCAGGCGATCCCCGCCCGCGAGCCATCCGGCGCCACGACGAAGGCGTCTCCTTCCGTCTGGGGTTCCTCGCACTCGTAGTCGCTGATGACC
>JAUIEE010000220.1 GCA_030428965.1 bacterium
CACCATTCCGCGGCGCACGCACCCGGCGACCCCGCTCGTCGTCGCTGCGCGTCTCGTCCCGGCGTTCTATCTCGGCCTATTCGTCGCTGCCGGTGGAATCTGGGACGCGATCGGCTTTCCCGCCGCCATCGGTGCTGCGATAGACCGCCGGCCCGCTGTAGCCGCTGCCGCCCACCCAGACGGTGTCCACGTCCAGGGAGCTGGCGACCAGAGCCGTGCCGTAGAAGTACTGCCCGGTGGGGCCGGTCGAGGTGGACTGCGTCCAGCTCAGGCCGCGGTCCTCGGAGTGATACAGACGACCGTGGTTCGTGACGGCGTAGCCCCGCTGGGCATCGAGCGGTGAGAAGACCATGGCGCTGACGTACTCCCCCCCGGAGATGCCGAAGTCGTGGGGTGAGTAGAGCGAGGGCGTCCACGTCCAGAAGGGGATGTTGCGCTCGTAGTACCAGATGCGACTCGCGCAGAAGAAGAAGCTGCCCGAGGACTGATCGTCGGCCAGCACCGGCGGCATCCAGGCGTGGGTCTCCCCCGCCGGGAAGTCCATCGTGGCCGTGGGCAGACCCGGAGTCGTCCCCCGCACCATGTAGATGAAGCCCGGGTAGACGGAGAAGACGACCTGGTGGGTGCCGTTGCCCGACGTCAGGTGGCCGTAGTCCCCACTGATGATCTGGGTGAAGGCGTGGGTCGTCCCGATGCTGGCCGGCTGGGTACCGCGCTGGTAGCCCTGGTCCTGGGAGCCGGCCATGATCCGGTTGGAGTCGTTCTTGTCGGTCAGGGTCGAGTAGTACTGGCTGACACGCAGGCCCGAGAGCGAGAGGTTCTGGACGTTGACCAGGCCGTTGTTCGAGCGATACAGACCTCCGTCGGTCGAGATGTACCAGGTCTCCCCGCCCATCCCGTCGGGGACGACGTCCAGGCCGGGAACGTCGGCGTGCAGCTTCTGAGCCGGGTTGCCGTAGTACTCGCCCCAGCCGTTGACGATCGAGAAGCTCCCCCCGCCGTTGAACGTGCGGTGGACTTCGACCCCACCCCATGCGAACAGATCGACGTCGATGATCGAGGCGCTCATCGTTCCCCAGTAATCGCTGACGCCCTGCACGTAGCTCCAGGAGGCGCCTGCGTCGTCGGAGCGGTGCAGCTGCCGGCCGGCCCCCGTCTGAACGATGGCCCACAGGCGCGGAGCACCGGCCTCCGAACCGGCCAGCTCCCCCGAGCTCGAGCCCGAGCCCAGGCTCCCCACCACGGCCCACGAGTCGCCGTTGTCCAGGCTCGTGTAGAGGCTGTCGCCTCGCAGCAGGTAGACCCCACTGCCCCCGTTGCGCGGAACCCAGACGTCTCCTTCGTAGCCTCCGAGCCCGTTAACCTGGCTGAAGGACTCTCCGCGGTCGGTCGAGCGCATGAGGCGGTTTTGACCGCCCGTGTCCCGCACCAGCACGAAGATCGTGTAGGTGCCGTCGCTCGTGACGACGACCCGGCGCACTTCGCTGTAGTTCTGGTTGAGGCCGGTCGGCTCCAGCCAGGTCTTGCCCTCGTCGTTCGTGACGTGGATCAGTCCACCGTCAGTGGCGGCCAGCACCACGTCCGGATCCCCGTTCACGGGCGCGGGTACCACGGCCATCCAGTGAGCTCCTCCGTAGAGGTTGTCCCCGATGGGCGTCCAATCGGTTCCCCCCAGGCTGCCCTTCCAGAGGCCGCCCTTGCTGGAGCCGGCGTAGAGGGTCGAACCGTCGCTCGAGAGGCTGGCCACGTGCATGCGCCCCGCCTGGTTGTTGCTGCCACGCTCCACCCAGTGCACGAGCTCGGGTTGCCACGCCTGGGGCTTGGCCAGGGCGTTGCGCCGGGTGATGGCCGCCAGACCGTTCTTCCTCTCGATCTCCTGCCAGTCGACGTCGGGGGCCGACTTGTGCATCTCCTCGAACCAGGCCTTGCGGCGCTCTTTTTGAAGACCTTCGGTGTCGGGCGCCAGGCTGTGCTCGGTCGGGCGAGGCCGCTCGACTTCCTCGAGTTCGTTCGGGGAACAGGCGCAGACGAGCAGGCTGAGGAGGACGGAACAGTGCTTCATGGAGGAGGGAGACGTTCGGGCGGGAGCGGAGTCCGACGGGGGACATTCCCAGCATAGCCCTCTCCCCGGGAATCGGGACCGCGGAAGGAGGGAACTCGCCTCCCCGGGCCCCATGCGCTAGATTCCGAACGGTGTCCGACACCTGCGAGCCCCAAGTGAGGACCCGAACGGTCCTGCTGACGAGCGTGGGCATCGCCCTCGCGACCCTGCTTCTCTACGCAAGCGTGCGGGGACACGAGTTCACCAGCTTCGACGACAACCAGTACGTGACCGAGAACCCCCAGGTTCTGGCCGGCCTGACCGTCGAGGGAGTGCGCTGGGCCTTCAGCGAGTCCTATGCCGCCAACTGGCACCCGCTCACCTGGCTGTCCCACATGCTCGACGTCGAGCTCTTCGGTCTGTCCGCGGGGGCCCATCACCTGACGAGCGCCCTCCTGCACGCGCTCAACGGCGCCCTCGGCTTCGTGGCCTTGTTCGTGCTGACGCGCTCTTTCGGCCCCAGCCTCCTGGCGGCCCTCCTGTTCGCGTGGCATCCCCTGCGCGTGGAGTCGGTGGCCTGGGTCTCCGAGCGCAAGGACGTCCTTTCGGGCCTGTTCTGGATGCTCGCCCTGACGGCCTACGGCCTGTACGCCCGACGGCGCAGCGCTTGGAGCTACGCCCTGCTCGTTTCCGCCTTCGCCTGCGGCCTCCTGGCCAAGCCGATGATCGTGACCCTGCCCTGCGTCTTGCTCCTGCTCGACGCCTGGCCCCTGGGTCGCCCGAAGACGGAGGGCTGGAGGCCCCTCTGGATCGAGAAACTGCCCCTGTTCGCGCTCTCAGGTCTCTCCAGTGCCCTCACCGTGTGGAGTCAGGGCAAGGACGAGGCCATCAGCTCGCTCGAGCTGTTGCCGCTCGGCGCTCGCCTGGCCAACGTTCCGCTCGCCCTGGGAGGCTACCTGCAGAAGACCGTGTGGCCCCGGGACCTGGCCTGCTACTACCCTCATCCGGCCCTCGTCGAGCGCGACACGTTCTCCCCGTGGAATGCGAGCACCCTGGCCTGGGCGGCCGGCCTCGTCGTCCTGACCCTCGTGGTCGCGCTGCAAGCACGGCGCCGGCCCTACCTGCCCGTCGGGTGGCTGTGGTTCCTGGGAACCCTGCTGCCGGTGATCGGCATCGTTCAGGTGGGAACCCAGTCCTTCGCCGACCGCTACTCCTACGTCCCCTCGATCGGGTTGGCCCTGGCCTTCTCCTGGTTCCTGTTCGAGAGCGTCTCGAACCGGCCCGTACGAACGGCCCTCGGCCTGGCTTGCCTGATCCCCCTGGCCTGGGTGACCTCTCGACAGATCCGAGTGTGGCGTTCCAGCATCGACTTGTACGAGCACGCCATCGCCGTCACCGAAGGCAACACCGTGGCCCTGACCAACCTGGGCGAGGAGCTGCGCTCGAGGGGGCGCGAACGCGAAGCGGTGGAGCTCTTCCGGAAAGCCCTGGCCGCCGATCGCTTCCACTTCCTCGCTTGCGCGAACCTGGGCCGCAGCTACCTGAGCCTCGGCGATCTCGATTCCGCGGAGACCTACTACCGTCGCTCCCTCGCCATCCGCCCCGAGGACGCTCTCTCCCAGCACGGCCTGGGGGTCGTCTACCTGCGCAAGAAAGAGCTCCAGCGCGCCATGGGGTCCTTCCTGAAGGCCCTCGAGCTCGACCCCGGCCTCCCGGAGACCCACTTCAATCTGGGCGTCGTGTTCCAGGAGCGCCGGGAGTTCGACCGAGCCCTGGAGTCGTTTCGACGAACGGTGCAGCTGCGACCCGACATGGCCAGCGCCCACACGGGCCTGGCCTACGCCGCCGAGCGTGTCGGGGACTTCCCCAGCGCACTGCGCCACCACCGGCGCGCCCTCGAGCTCGAGCCCCGGGCCACCCGATCGGCGCGCCTGTTGGCCTGGATCCTGGCCACCCATCCCGACGCCACCTACCGCAATGGCGCCGAGGCCGTGCGCCTGGCCCAGAAAGCCGCCCGGGCCACGGGCTACTCCAATCCGGTGCACCTGGCCGTCCTGGCCGCGGCGCTGGCCGAGAGCGGAGACTTCGAACAGGCGGTCGAGCGACAGAGGCAGGCGTTGGAGCTCTCACGCAACCCGGAGCTCGACCGGGCCCGACTCGAGGCCTACAAAGCGGGACGCCCCTGGCGCACGAACTAGCGAACCGCTAGCCGGGCTCCGCTCAGCTGCGGTAGCCGTAGGAACGGGGCTGGTAGTTCCTGAGGGCAACCAGCATGTGAAGCAGGTAGACGGTCAGGAACAGGGCCAGCGCGAACTCCTTGGTCTCCCCCGCGCTGATCTCGAGCAGGTAGGGCACCTCGCGCCCCTGACCCTCGAGGATCTTGGCCGGGAGCGTGATCGTCACCGCGAGCAGGGCCGCGGGCCAGCAGATCGCCGGCGGCCAGATCCAGCGCTGCACGCCCTCCGCGCCGAAGTCCGGCTCGAAGGCCGAGCGCTTGCGCCGCAGGATCGGCCCCAGGAGGCCCCCCACCAGGGCGGCCAGGGTCAAGAGGTTGCGCGGCAGCTGATCCAGAAAGGTCTCGAGGAAGGGGTCGTTGTGGAGGTTGAACTCCCCCTGCTCGTTGCGCTCGGCGATTCCCTCGGGCGTCGCGTACCCCAGCCAATGCTGCCCCCAGCTGGCCTCTTCCCCGGCGAAGAAGAAACAGCCCAGCGCCATCACGAGGGCAAAGGGCCCAAAGAGCCGCGAGGCGACACGCTCCCGCAGGCGGAACGACGCGAGGGCGCAGACGCAGGCGACGACGAGCAGGACCACGGTCGAGTTCTCGACGATCCCCAGCTCGCCGCGCATCCAGCGCCGGTAGGTGGGCTCACCGATGAGCTTGGCCCCGACCTGGGCCAGCACCATGCCCGGGGCCAGGAGCAGCCACAGCCAACCGGGAACCCGCCTTCTGGAAGGAACGTCCATGGGAAGCCGCGCACGTTAGCAAGCGCGCCACGACTCCCCTAGGGCTAGCTGGGGGAACCCGGGAAACCCGGGCCTCTCAGGAGGCGATCCGGTGCTCTTCCTCTCCCTGGCCAGGCCTGGAGCGCAGCTCCTCGGTGACCTGGTTCAAGAGAGGACACCAGTCTTGAAAGTCGTCCTTCTCCCGCAGACGAATCGGTCTGGTCTCCTTGCCCTCGACCACCTCCTGCAAGAAGCGCCGCATGCGGTAGAGCGGCCCCACGACCTTCATCATGCCGATCATCGACAGGAAGCCGAGGGCGGGGACGGCGATCGCCAGGGTGATCGCGAAGTCCTTGAGCAGGACGTCGACGATCATCTCGTCCAGGACAGGCCCGTCGTTCGGGAGGTTACGGGCGATGGCGGCCAGACTGCGCACGCTCACCAGCACCTGGATGAGCGCACTCACGCCGATGACGCAGAGAATGGTCACGAACATCGACGACTGAATCTTGGGGAGCAGGATCCGGATCGGGGCGCGTCTTTTCATCGGGGAATCACCAGCTGACGACGTCGGAGACTTCGATCGAGTAGGGCGTGAACGGGGGCAGGTTCGCGAAGGAGTTGAGATCGGTGTCGTAGTTCCAATCCCGGCGGGGTGGGCGGAAGTAGTCCCCCGAGTTGCTGTAGGTCCCGGTCGCGTAGCGGCTGCGGAACATGCAAACGATGGATCCGACGATCTTCTCGGTACGCGAGCTCCAGCGTTCGTGGCGGCGCAGGGCGTTCATGCACGATCCCTGGAACACCCCCCCGACCTCCTCGACGTCTCCCGTCACGAAGGAGCAGTTGTAGGTCGTGCTCGAGGCCGAGGGCAGGTTGCCCGAGGTCTTGCTGTCGTCCCAAGCGTTGGAGAGCAGGTTGACCGCGTCCGCAATGACCGCCGCCGGCTTCTTGTTCACGGTGTTGTAGTCCCCCTGAACGTAGACGGAGTTGGGAGAGACCACGGTCAGGTCGCCGGGCAGCTCCGAGCCGTTCTCGACCCGGAATCCCAGGGCGTCGGTACCGGTCCCCGCACCGTACCCTCCCATGTAGAGGAGGCCATTGGTCGGGAAGCGCCCCGTCGAGCCGAGGGCGGCGACGTCGATGGACGTCAACTGGACGCGCTGTCCGCTGCCCTCCGCCTGTCGGGCGTCGTAGAGGCTCGTGGCCGTCACGGCCGGAGCGACGTCCGAGGTCACGTCGGTCCCCAGGATGTCGTAGGCCTTCCAGCTCCCGTCGGGCCAGGAGATGATGCTCAGATCGGCCTGGGCGTGGTAGGCCCCCTTGCTGTGGGTCCCCGTTCCGGCGGGGACCGACACGTAGGCGTCGGCCAGGGCGTCCCACTCCTGATCCTGCTGCCCGCCGGCCGTGTACATGTCGAAGCTCTCGATCTCGGGCACGACGAGGGTTCCGAGGCCGTGCTCCTCGGTCTGCACGGTGTGGCCGCTCCCCGTTCCCGCGTAGAAGTCGGGGGGTCCCCACTGCTCGACCGCTCCCGGGCCGAAGGGCAAGCGGTCGAAGCTGCCGTAGTAGTCGAGGTCGCCCTCATGGTCGTACCCGGCGAAGGCCGAGTCGTATCCGCTGGTCGAGCTGATCCCGTCGGCCGCCAGGTCTTGCCTGAGCTCGAGTGGGAAGTACTCCTCGATCTGGGAGCCGTCGAAGGGATCGCTGACCCACTTGCGGATCTCGGGAGCGCGACTTGAGGGTGCGGGCATCCTGGTTGTAGATCCCCTTGAGCGCCCCGAGGTAGTTCGTGTTGAACGTGAAGTCGTTGTTGCTCGTGATGAAGAGCCGGCTGTTCGTATGGACCGGACCTGTCACTTCCATCTCGGCCGGGAAGCAGAACTCCATGTCGTTCTCCCAGAACATGGCGAACTGGAACAGGGGCGTGCGCCGGGCGTTGACGACCCTGCGGGTGCGGCTGTGGCTGTCCCCCCAGTCGGCGATGCCCTCCACGTTGTAGGTCGTCTCGTAGACGGTCAGGCCGCTACTGTTGGTCCCCGCGGCCACGGCTCCGTCGGTGGTGACTGTGTAGGACACGGTCAGGCCGTCCACGTCGACCGTGCCCTGGGTCGGCGCTTCCTGGTAGTTGTTCAGGGCCGTCTCGATGGCCTCGATGGCGTACTCGCTGGCCGCTTCGCTGAGCAGGTCCGCGCGCGTCCGGGAGCGGTGCAGCTGGGCCATGTCGTGGGTCGAACGGCTGAGGGTCGTGAAGACCACGCTCGCCGTCAGCACAGCGAAGGAAAGCAGCGCGCTCCAGAGCAGCACCGTCCCCTGCTGTCCGGGCCTCTTGGAACGATGATGCAGTTTCATTGTTCGAACCCTCCGTTCTTGAGTCGCACGACCATGCTGAACTGCGCCACGGCCGGAGGGCCGGACCTCATCGGAGCCAGGAAATTGAACGTCACCCGCACGCAGTCGAGGGGGATCTCGAAGGCGGTGTCGGAGGAGGTCTCGAAGGTGATCGTGTCCAGGCTGCGGGCGATGGTGCGAGAGATTCCGTTGTCGTCGGTCACCACCAGACGATTCGTCCCGTCGGTGTCGGGCACCAGGGTGATCGCCCTGGGGTTGGCCTCCCAGTCGGGCTCCCCGTTGAGGGTGTCCGGCCAGCCGTCCCCGTCCGCGTCGTCGGGGTGCCGGAAGACGATGTCACAGCTGGTAGCGACGTCGCCCTCCGCCGTGAGCGCGTCGTCATGATCGAACTGCGCCCAATCCACGGCAATTCCGTCCCCGTCGTAGATGTCGGGGAATCCGTTCTCGAAGCCGGTGCGTTCCAGGTTCTCGCGCACCAGCCGCATGGCGCGCATGCCCTGCCGGTTGAGCCGGTCGATCGCCGTGACCAGATCGGTGTTGTTCCGCGTGGCCCGCAGGGAAGCGCCGAAGGCCAGCAGGGTGGTCGAGAAGATGGCCAGGGCGACCATGGCCTCGAGCAGGGTCATGCCGGAGCGGGACGAGAGCTTCATCGGATGGCCCCCAGGATCGCCAGGTCCCGGGTCTGGCCCGTGGACGACACCCAGGTCACCTCGAGCTCGACCATGAGCACCTCCGGCTCCGGATCCCCGGCCGCGTAGCCAGGCGTCGTGTAGCGCACGTCCTGCCCGTGGAACACGTCGCAGGTCGTGATGGACTGGTCAGGCCCGTAGCTCCCACCGGCGTCCAGGAGCTCGCTGATCGACTCGCTCCGCAGGGTCTGGAGGGTCTCATGAAGGAGCTCGACGGCGAGCTCCGTGTCATGGGCCTCCTGCATCAGCTGGCGCGAGGCCATCTGACCACGCATGGCCCCCAGGAGGGTCGTGGAGAGGATCGTGACCGAGACGGCCAGTTCTACGAGGGAGAAACCGGCGGTCTGCTTACGGGGAAGACGGGGGGGTCGTTGGGTAGGCACCCGGGGTCTTTCGACCCCAGACCTGGACAATCTTGAGGCCGCGCCCCCCGAAGGGTGTGGGGTGAGTGAAGGGAATCGAACCCTCGACCTCCAGATCCACAATCTGGCGCTCTAACCGACTGAGCTACACTCACCAGGCCGGTCCCCCCGCGGGAAGACCCAGCAGGCGGGAGAGCATCCGACCGGCCCGGGGAGTTGTCAAGGAAGGGGTCTCTTCGGAGGCGGAAAAGAACTCGCGGATTCCGCTT
>JAUIEE010000221.1 GCA_030428965.1 bacterium
CCGTGGGGCACGAGAAGTTCCTGCCCCTGATCGGCGGGCACGGAGACGTGAGCTGCGCCGAATGCCATGGGGAGGGGACCGAGCGGGAGCTGGAGGTGCTGGGGGCCAAGCGCGAGCGCAGTCCGCGGGCCTGCCTTGCCTGCCACGAATCTCCGCACGCCCCGACCTTCGTGACCGAGGTGGCTGCTCTGGCCCAGAGGCGACCAGCCCGCTCGTGCCTCTTGTGCCACAAGGCCGAGCACGAGAGCTTCCGGGCCGAGGAGCTGGAGGACGAGGTCCAGCCCGAACAGCACGCCAGGTCGGGTTTCGCCCTCGAGGCACCCCACGAAGGGCTGACCTGCGGTGCCTGCCACGACCCCGCGCTGGAGTTCGAGGAGCGCTATCCCGGGCGAGAGGCGGACCGTTGCGCCGTGTGCCACGAGGACCCGCACGGGGGCCAGTTCCTGGAGGGGCCGTTCGCCGTCCACGGGTGCGTGGCCTGCCACGGACGCAAGCGCTTCGAGCCCCACGGATTCACGGCCAGTCAGTGCGAGGCCTGTCACGACGATGCCCACCGGGGCTTCTTCGAAGAGGTCACGGCGGGCGTGGTCGAGGAAGACTCGGGGCAATGCGCGCTGTGCCACGGAACGACGACGTTCGATCAGCTGCCGAGCCCCTTCGAGCACGGTTCCTGGACCGGGTTTCCCGTGCGGGGGGCCCATGCCCAGAGCCAATGCGAGAGCTGCCATCCCCGTTCCGACGAACCGGACGAGAGCGGCCGCAGCTTCGGTCGGGTGGAAGATCACTTCGGTGAGTTCCAAGGGTGCGCCGGTTGCCACCAAGATCCGCACGACGGGCAATTCGATCGCAAGGGGCTGCCAGCGCAAGTCGGAGGGAGAAAGGGCTGCGTCCGCTGCCACGACGAGGCTTCCTTCCGTTCCTTCCCGAACGGCTTCGATCACGGTGAGTGGACCGGCTTCGCCCTGGAGGACGCGCATGCGGAGGCTGCCTGCGTCGACTGTCACGAGCCTCTGTACGACGTCCTGGAGAACGGCAGGACCTGGGGACGAGCGGCCGGAAAGCAATGCTCGGCCTGCCACCAGAGCCCCCACGGGAGCCAATTCGAACAGAAAGGCCGGACGGATTGCAGCCGCTGCCACGAAAGTGCCGAGGGGTTCTCGGTCTTGTCTTTCAACCACAACTGGGACTCCCGTTTCCGGCTGGGAGAGGCGCACATGGATCTCGCCTGCTCGGCCTGCCACGAGACGTGGGATACCGGGGAGAGCTCGATCGTTCGGTATCGGCCGCTGCCAACCGATTGCATCGATTGCCACGGGGTCGACGAGGATCAGATGCGTAAGCGGCTGAGGAGGAAGAAGTGAAGCTGGCTCTGTGTCTCGCGCTCTCCTTGATGTGGGGGACGGCGGCTCCTGGAGAGGCCCAGGAGGGCTCGGGTTCCGAGCAGGGCCAGGCGGAGACCAAGATCGTCCGGCTGCGCATCAGCTCTTTGGCTCCCGACGGTCTGGTGGTGGTGGATCGCGGAGAGAGCGACGGGCTGGCGGTGGGGGACCAGGTGCGTTTCCAGGTGCGAGGAGCCGGAGTCCTGGACGGGGTCGTGATCGAGGTCGCAGCCCGGAGCGCGGTGGTGGACATGACCGACCGCAACCAGCTGCCGCCCGCAGGAACCCGCGGAATGGTCCGCATCCCCAAGTCGCGCATCCCCGAGCGTGTCCAGCGCCCCCGGCCCCAGCAGCAAGAGGCGCCAACCAGCCAGTTGCCGTGGGAGAACAAGGACGAGAAGTACACCCAGGACATGCCGCTCCTGGCCCAGGTCGAGCCCGTGCGGCCCGAACAACGTGCCCCTTCGGTCACCGGACGATACAACCTCTTCGGCGACTACACGGGTACGACCGTCGATCGATCCGACGCCTTCCTTCGTGCTGGTATCGACACCGTCTACGACAATCCCTTCGCGCGTGGCGGGGCGGTGCACTTCGACGGTGAGATCAACTACCGCAGGACCGACCTGCCCGACGCCAGGGACGAGAACGAAACGATCCTGCGCATCGACCGTCTGAGCTATGCCAGGGGAGGAACGCGCTTCGAGCCGGACCGCTGGGAGGCCGGCCGCTTCCTGCAGACCGGGATGCCGGAATTCGGCGTGGTGGACGGCTTCGAGTGGAGTCGCAGGCTGCAGAACGGCCACCGCTACGGGGCCAGCATCGGCTGGATGCCCGAGCCGGATCCGGACTTCGAGTCCGGTCACGACTTCCAGGTCGCGGCCTACTACCGCTGGGTCGCCGATCGCCGGGAACACCTGGCCGTCGATACCGGCTATCAGAAGACCTTCCACAACGGAAACGCGGATCGCGACCTGTTCGTCACCCGCGTCGAGTTTCTGCCCCTGGAGGGCTGGAACTTCAACGGAACGGCCTGGATCGACTTCTACACGTCCGGTGACGATGCCAAGGGGAGCGGGCTGGGGCTCACGCGCCTCTTGGCCACGGCCAGTCGGCGCTGGGAGAACGGGAACGGTGTGGTGGCCACGTACGCCCATCGGGAGTTCCCCGAGCTGGATCGAAACGAGTTCCTGCCGGTGGAGGACGACCAGCTGGCCGACGATCGGAACGACTCCCTGTCCGTGCGCGGCTGGCGCTGGGTCGAGAAGGACCGCCGCCTCCATGGCCAGGCGGGACTGTTCCTGGACGAGGACGAATTCGGGGGCAACCTGGAGTTCGGCATGGACCTGAGGGACTGGTGGTTGGACGAGAGCCGTGCGGATGTGACCTTGTACGTGACGGAAGGGGAGTTCAGTTCGGTCTACGGGGGCTACCTTTCCTATGGCCGGGCGCTGGAGATCGGCCGCTGGGACGTCTTCTACGAGTTCGGGTTCCACGACAACGCCGGTTTCACCGAGGAGCGGGACGATGTCGTGCAGCACCGCCTGCGTGGCACGCGGCTGTTCGTGTTACCCTCCGGCTGGAACATCTCCGCTTTCGTGGAAGGGCAGCTGTGGGACGATGAAGGGGCCTGGTCCCTGGGTTTCTACGCACAGAAGAGCTTCTAGGTGAGTCCCGCATGAAGTCCAAACAAGCCAAGTCCTGGATCCTCGGTGTCCTCGGGTTCGCCTTCTTGGTGGCAGCGTGCACCGTGCATGGGGAGCTGCGGGAGGCGCAGTACGCCTGGTGGCGGGGCCAGGGGCCCGTCGTCCCGCACGAGTCTTTCCCCGCGGATTGCAAGCTGTGCCACGTCGGAGAGAACTGGAACGATCTGAAGAAGAGCTTCCGCTTCGACCATGCGAAGGAGACCGGGGTCGAGCTGCGAGGAGCGCACAAGCAGGCCCAGTGCCTTCGATGCCATAACGACCGTGGTCCGGTCGACCTGTTCCAGGCCCGGGGCTGTGGCGGCTGCCACGAGGACGTCCACCTGGCTCAACTGGGCCCGGACTGCACCAAGTGCCACCAGGAAGAGACCTGGCAGCCGATCGGGCAGCTGGAGATGCACAACAGCACGCGCTTTCCTCTGGTTGGCGTTCACGCGGCCACCGCCTGCCGACGCTGCCATGTCGGGGCCGAGGTCGGACGCTTCCGTCCCGTGGACGTGGAGTGCTTGACCTGCCATCGGGCGGACCTGGCGCGGGCCAACAACCCCAACCACCTGGGTCTGGGCTGGGTCGATCGTTGCGATCGCTGCCACCTGCCCACGGACTGGAACCAGGCCGAAATCGACCGCTGAGGGCCCCCGGGCGTTGCTCCGGAAGGACTTTCCGCCTGGGGCCGCACCTCACTCCGCCGGGAACGGGCACTGTGCTCAAGATCGGGGTTCGGTTTCCACGATGTTAGGCGTGCCCGTGCCGGGGCCGTGGGAGGCCCGGGGAGCGGAAGGGAGCTGGGGGAGAGAGTGTCCATGAAGGTGACGGATCGAGAAGTGGTCGAGGTCGGGTCTTGGATCCAACGGCTGGGCGTCGGGAGTTGGACGCGGCGCTGGCCAGGCCCCATGGCTCTGGCAGGAGCGTTCTTGCTGACCCTTGCCGGCTGCGGGGGAGACACCTCGAATCGAGAGGGCGTGGCCCAGGCGAGCTCGTGCATGACCTGCCACAACGGTTCCCCCGAGTTGAACGACTACTCGGGACCGGGGATCGAGGACCCGCACCCCTTCGGCAGCGCGGCCGGCCTGGCCTGTGTGGCCTGCCACGGCGGCAACCCCAACGGGGCCGACAAGGAGGCGAGCCACATCCCTCCGCCCCCCCAGATCGGCGACCGCGACAACCTCGACAACAACACGCACGCGTACTTCAATCGCCTGACCCTCACGGGGATCGATCGGTTCCCCGACTACACGGTCGACGGCGTGACCTACACCGCTCTGGATTACCTCCAGTTCATCAATCCCGGCGACCTGCGCGTGACCAGCACGGCCAACGGATGCGGCCAGTGCCACGGCAATCACGCCGAAGCGGTGGCCGACAGCATGCTGGCGACGGCCACGGGCATCTTCTCGGGCGCCATGTTCGCCGCTGGAGCCGAGAACCAGATCCCGGCCCATCAAGATCTCTACGAAGACACCGCCGCGGACCTGGGCTTCCGGGCGGCTACGGATTCGAGCGTGGACGGGAGTACCGTGGGGGCTGTCGGCAGCCTGATCGAATTCCCCGTATTCAGCGTCCGCAACGCGAACGGTGCGAACGACATCGACGGCAACCCGATCTACAACTCCCTCGACCTGCCCAGCCAGGTCAACCCGGACGGAACGGTCGTGTCGAACTCCCCGCTGGCCAACCTCTACCACGAGCAGGTGGCCTTCACCTGCGGGGACTGCCACCTCGGAAGCGCCGGAGCCAACAACCGGGCCGGAGACTTCCGCTCCTCGGGCTGTACCGCCTGTCACATGCAGTACAGTCTGGGTGGCCGCAGCGGCAGCGGAGACCCCAACATCGACCCGAACGAACCGCTGAACCCAGACAACATCCGTGATCCGGAGCTGCCGCACGTCGGCCGCCACCTGATCCGCAGCGTGGCCAAGACGCTGCCGAGCGGGGAGATGGTCCCGGGCATCGACGACTACGCCTGCGCGGGCTGTCACCAGGGCTCGAACCGGACCGTGATGCAGTTCTGGGGCATTCGCCTGGATCAGAACCAGGACGTCCGCAGGGGAGTCCAGTACCCGGCCAACCCGGTCTCGTACCAGAACACCAACGGAGACACCCGCCTGTTCGATCCGGCGGTAGGGAACAACACCTTCAACGGCCGCAACCGAAACCAGTACCTGGTCTTCGAGGACTACGACGGGGACGGCAAGGACGACACTCCGGCCGACGTCCACCACGAAGCCGGCATGGGCTGCATCGACTGCCACGGCAGCTACGACCTGCACGGCGACGACACCTCCTCAGGTAACAGCCAGATCCTGAGCCGTATGGAGCAGGGCGTGGCCATCAGCTGTGAGAGCTGTCACGGGACGATCTACGACTATGCGCCCACGCAGGCGGGTACCACCTACGCCGGAGTCTCGGCCCAGGTGGCCCTGGACGAGAAGGGCAACCGCCTGCGGCACGTCTGGATCAACCCGGACGGAGACTACATCCTGACCAGTCGCCTGACGGGCGAGGATCACTACATCCCCCAGACGAAGGACGTGGTCGTCGACAACGGTCGCCTGCATCCGGATTCGGGAGATCCCATCTACAGCGCCGCGGCCTCCTATGCCATGGGCAAGAACGACGGGGATGCGTCCACGGGGATCGGCCCGCAGCAGGTCTCGGGTGCCCACACGGACTTTGCCCACGGCGACAGCATGAGCTGCGCCTCGTGCCACAGCTCGTGGACGAACAACTGCATCGGCTGTCACCTCGAGGGCGAGTACGACCGCAACAACAACTTCTCCAATATCACGGGAGAGCGCATCGTCTTCGAGGAGCGCTTCGCCGACTTCGTCTACCAGTCGCCGGTGCCCTTCCAGCTCGGGGTCGGACCCGACAACAAGATCTCTCCGATCAGCCCCAACACGGAGGTCTTCTTCCGTTACCTGGACGAGCAGGACAGGCGTTCCGATGTCGTGGCTTTCTCGGACCGTAACGGCAAGGGCAACAACCGCCTCGATTCCGACTTCCCGTCCCTCAGCCACAACATGATGATGCCGCACTCGATCCGCGGCAAGGTCGATGATGACAACGAGGGACCGCGCTACTGCGTTGCCTGTCACCTGACCGAAGAAGGGGTCGACGACTTCGGCGAGCAGAACTACATCGATTTCCGGGCAGCCATGGAGGCCGACAACTTCGCTGCTCTTGACTTCGATCAGCTTCAGGACCACATCGGGCGCAACCCGGGCAACCGTCTGAACTCGCCCCTGTGGGTGCACATGGTGGCCGGCCTGGGTAGCGGACTGTTCCTGTTCGACGAGAACGGCTGTCCGATCAACCCCCTGGACCAGGACGACGAACGCAAGGGCTGCGAGGACGCCCCCGCGAACAACTTCAACCTGGCCAACGTGGCCTTCAACCTGGATCGCATCGTCAACCAGGCGGGGATTCCCCAGGGATCGAACAACCACGCCATGATGGACGGTCAGGCTTCCGGCATGCGCGACGGGGATCCGCGCATGAGTGGACCCCTGGGCCGCGTCCTGATCGAGAAGCTCACCGACCCCATCCTGGGGATCAAGCTGAGCGCCTGGTACGACGCCGACGGGCTGCCCCAGGGCGACGCCCAGAGCATCCTGGACGACAATTAGGCCGGATCGGAGCCGGGCGATGTACGCCCGGGGGAGTTACCCTTGGGGGAATCGTTCATCCACCCCTGAGGAGTGCCCCCATGTCCGTAGCCAAGATCGTCGAAATCACCTCCGAGTCCCCCAAGAGCTTCGAAGATGCCATCAAGAAGGGCATCGCCAAGGCGGGCAAGACCCTCGAAAACATCCAGGGCGCCTGGATCAAGGAGCAGAAGGTGGTGGTCAAGAAGAACGAGGTCGTGGGCTACCGTGTGGACATGAAGGTGACCTTCCTCTTGAAGAAGTGAGGACTAGTAGGCCGGCTCTCCCTTCGAGCGTCCGCCCACTCTCCACGGCTTCCAGATCACCATAGGGTCGTCCATGGTGATGTCCGACTTGCGGGGGCGCACCAGGACCTCGTCGAGCTCCACCGCGGTGGCCTGAAGGCGCTCGGACAGGACCTCGACCTCCTCCTCGAACTCGGCTTCGAGGTGTTTCAGGTCGTCCTGGTACTTCTCGAGGTCGGCCTTGGCTCGGCGGATGTCGCCCTTTTCCTTGGCGGCACGATCCGCCGAGCGTAAGGCCGTGCCGGCGCGGCTCACGTTGCGGGAGCTCGCCTTCTTGCGGCTGAACAGGGCGCCCAGCAGGGAGGTTCCGAAGCTGATGAGGCTGCCGCGCTTCTTCTCGGCGTACTGCTCTTCTTCCTTGTCCAAGCGGGCCTCGGCCTTGCGCACGCGCTCCTCCAGGCGTGCCAGCTTCGGCGCGTAGCGGGTGCGCAGCTTCTCGATCTGGAGATCCCTGGCTTCGCGATCGGCTTCCACGACCCGGACGCGGAAGGCGGACTCACTCTCTCCCGGCTCGGAGATCAGCTTGTGGTCGGCGTTCTTGAACAGCACCAGCGGGTGATTCTCGTAAAGGTGGCGCTTCATGAAGTTGCGCCAGCTGGTGTAACTCTTCTTGTGGCTGGCCTTGGCCGGCAGCGCGTCGAACCGCCCCTGTTCTTGCGGGGTGTCCGAGAGGTCGAGGTCGGTGGGGTCTTCCTGGACGGTGCTGTCCTCCCAGTCCGGGCCCTTGGCCTCGTCCGTGAACCAGGCTTCGAACGAAACGGTCTTCCACAGGTCGACCTTGGAGCGAGTGCTGGCGTAGTGCAGACGACCTTCCGCATAGAGGGCAGCCTTGTAGAGCAAGCTCTCGCCCTCCTCGAGGGGGTCCCTGAGGTTCTGGAAGCGCTCGGGAATGCCGGCGGGCAGCACGGGTCTGTCGACCTTGGCCTTGGCGACCTCGGGCGGGCGGGCGGTGGCCCGGACCTTCTT
Source organism: bacterium (assembly GCA_030428965.1). GTDB lineage: Bacteria > Planctomycetota > UBA1135 > UBA1135 > JAUIEE01. The sequence goes on from JAUIEE010000221.1 coordinate 8,001, forward strand.
TGCGGGAGCCTTTTCCTGCTCGGCCTTGCGGGGGGCCATCAGGAGCTTGATCTCCTCCCGGGTCATGGGACCACGCAGGTAGCTCAAGACCCAGCGCGTGCTGAAGACGACGGGGTGGTCTTCGTGCACGTTGTTCATGAGGAAGACGCGCTTGCCCAGACCGGAGAGGATGGCGTCCATACGTCTGCGGTCGAAGCTCTTGCCGCCCCCGGTCATGGCTCCTTCGAGGCCGTCGAGCACGCGCAGCTTGTCCCGTTCGGTTTGCAGGCGCCCGATGAACCAGGTGCCCGTGTTCGAGAGGCCCTTGTAGTCCAGATCCACGGGGTTCTGGGTGGCGAGCACGACGCCCAGTCCGAAGGCCCTGGCCTGCTTGAGCAGGGTCAGCATGGGCTTCTTCGAGGGCGGGGCCTGCGTGGGGGGGAAGTATCCAAAGATCTCGTCCATGTAGAGCAGGGCCCGCAGGCTGCTCGTACCGGACTGGGTCCGCACCCAGGCGAGGACCTCGTTCAGCAGGATGGTCACGAAGAACATCCGCTCCGCCTCGCTCAGGTGGGCGATCGAGAGAATGGAGATGCGCGGCTTGCCCT
>JAUIEE010000222.1 GCA_030428965.1 bacterium
GAGCTCTCGATCGTGAGAGCATCGAGGGGGCTCCAGGCCCAGTCCAGGTCCGCACCCCGGTGTCGGATCGGCGCGGTTTCCTCTTCGCCGGGGGAGCCGATCCACTCCTCCCGTCCCGTGCGCCGGGCCCAGATGCGAAGTCCCCCCTGGCGCTCGCCGTCCGTGAGCTTGCGCAGGCCCGCTTGCAGGGAACGTTGGCTGGCGAAGGCATCGGGGGTGTCGCCGTCGTTCGGAGCGGAGCTCTCCGGGTCGTCGCTCAGAAGCGCGCGCCCCACCGCAGCTCCGGCGAACAGCTCGAAGCTCCCCAGTTCACGGGCCAGGCCGGCCTGGAAGAGGCTCGTGTGGGCTACCTGTTCCCCCTGACCCGGGTCCAGGGGACCTCTGCGGTTGCGGTAGGCGAAGCCGGCGGCATCGAGACTCGCGCGCCATCCGTCGGCTGCGCTCCAGGTCTGCTGAAGACCGAGTCCCAGGCTCGTTTGCAGCAGGTCCTCGGCCCCGACGACGTCCTGGGTCACACTCCAGCGAAGCGTCGGGGCAGCCTCGGCCGACAGGTTCAGCGAACCCTCGAACGATTGAACCCGCTCCTGGTCGACCGGCAGGCCGCGCGGGTCCCGGGTGCCCCAATCGCTGAGCTGAGCCTGGTCGTCGTCGTAGACGCTGACTTCCCAGCCTGCGTAGGCATCTTCCCAGCTGGTCGACAGGAAGCCGACCTCCGGATCGTCGGCGGGATCCAAGGAGCCCGAGCCCCGTTCCATGCGGCCCGGCAAGACGGCTCCGCTCGCGATCGGAGCTTCCCGGTACTCATCGAAGGGAGCCAGGGCGGAACTCCAAGGGTGTAGCGCAAGGCGCTCGTTGGAGCGCGTGCTCTCCCAGCTCGGCAGGAGGGGCAGGCTGCGCGGTGTGCCCAGGGGAGTTTGATCGCCGCGGTTGTTGGCCGAGGCTGTGGCCGAGAGCAACGCACACAGAAGGAGCGTGGCCGACATCCCGTGCGAAGACGTTTCCCGTCGGCGTGCCATGGCGTTGGTACTACGCGCCGTTGGAGAGAGGCAGATTCAGCTTCCGTGGCTTTGTTGTTTTTCCGTCGCGCTTGAATCCGATCGTTCCTCCGAGAGCGGAAGAGAGAGGGATGCCACGGCGGCGTCACCTGTTCCCAAGAAACCGAACGAGACCTTTTCCTCCTCACCATGAAGTCCAAGAAGTTCCCCGTGTGGAGCCGTACAGCCCTCGCAACCCTCGGGTTCGCGGCCGTGGCTTCCGCCTCCAACCACCGTGAAGCCCCGATCACCGGCTTCGATCACAAGGCCGACATCACCGATGTGTACGCCTTCGTGAGCTACGATCCGGATCAGGCGCCGGGCACGACGCCCTCCAAGGTCACCCTCATGATGGGGGTCGATCCGTTCCTCGAACCCGCGAACGGTCCGACCTTCTTCCCCTTCGATCCGGCGCTCCTGTACGAGATTCGCGTGGACAACGACCACGACGCGATCCCCGACATCGCCTTCCAGTTCCGCTTCCAGACCGATTATCGCCTGCCGGGAGTCTTTACCGGCCTGGCCGGCGTGGGGGACGCGGGGGCCTTTCAGCCCGGAACCAACACGCCGGTCGTGCCGCCTCGCATCGAGAGCTTCGAGGATGCGGGCCTCAATCTGCGCCAGAGCTACTCCGTGCGGCGCGTGGACCTGAACACCGGCACTCGCACGGTGCTGCGCAACCCGGATGGTCGCCCCTTCTTCGCCGTGCCCGCGAACCCGGGGCCGCGCACGATCAACTACGCTGCGCTGTACCAGCAAGGGACCTACGCCCTGGACAGCGGCATCTCCGTCTTCTGTGGCACGACCGACGACGCCTTCTGGCTCGACCTCGGCGCGGCCTTCGATACGGCCAACTTCCGCACCCTGGGGAGCGGCGTGCCCGGGGTCCTGACGGCCGCGGAGGATGCCGCGCGCTCGAACTTCGCCACGGATGCCTTCTCGGGCTTCGCCGTGAACACGATCGCGATCGAGGTTCCGATCGAGATGCTGACCTCGACCGGAAAGGTGGAAGAACCCGAATCTCCGGCCGCCACGATCGGCGTCTTCGCAAGGACCTCGCGCAACCGCGTCACCGTTCGGCGTTCACCGCTGCCCGCCAACAACGGGGGCCCGCGGCGTCAGATCCAGCGCATGGGGAACCCGCTCATCAACGAGCTGGTGATCGGGATCGCGGCCAAGGATCGCTTCAGCATGGATCGGCCCCAGAACGACGGGCAGTTCGCCGACTTCTTCCTGGACCCGCCGCTCGCGCGCATCGTGGAAGCCCTCTACGGAGGAGCCCTGAGCATCCCGAGCGCTCCGCGCCTGGACCTTCTACCCCTGGTCCAGTATCAGCCCCCGATCGCGGCCCCCGGAACACCCACCGGTCCCGTCGCCGACCTCTTGCGCCTGAACACGGGCGTCCCCGCCACGCCTCCGGACCAGGCCAGCCGACTCGGACTCCTGGCCGGCGACCCGGCCGGTTTCCCCAACGGACGCCGCCTGTTCGACGACGTCACCGACATCGCTCTGCGGGTCGTGGTGGGCGGAGTTCTGGACCCGACCTTCGACGGGTTCCAGGCCGAGGTCAACGGTCGCCTCGGAGACGGGGTCAACGTGGACGACTCGCTCTACCAACCGGGCTTTCCCTATATCGGCTTCGCTCCGAGCGGTCGGGAACGCCGTCACGTCGACGCCGGTGAGCCCGGCGGTGGACCGATCGACTGATCGTTTCGCCGGGCCCGGTCGCGGCATCGTGTGTCGCGGCCGGGCCTCTCTCCCTTTCCCTCAACCCTCCATCCGTCCAGCGTTCCCATGAAGCTCCTGCTTTTTCTCGCGTCCTTCCCTTCGCCCGCGTTCGATCTGTCTCCCGCCGAGCTGGCCGCCGTCCAGGCCCGGGCTCGCATCGAACAATCGCCCGAATCCAGCGCCGGTCACACGGACCTGGCCTTGGCCCTGTCCCGCCGCGCCCGGGAGACCGCCGACCCGGCCTTCTACGAACAGGCCCATGCCGCCCTCGACCGAGCCCGCGAGCTCGACCCCGATGACTTCACGGCCCGGCGGGTGCGTGCCTGGGTTCTGCTCGGACAGCATCGCTTCGAGGAGGGCCTCGAGCTCGCCAAGGAGCTGAACCGTCAGGCTCCCGACGATCTGACCCTCTACGCTCTTCTGGTGGACGGCCACGCCGCCCTCGGCAACTACGCCGAGGCCGAGGAGGCCGCCCAGTGGATGCTGGATCTGCGGCCCGACGCCGTACCCAGCTTGACCCGCGCGGCCTACCTGCGCGAGGTTTTCGGAGATCTCGATGGGGCCCTGCTCCTGATGGAGGACGCCTACGCGCGCATCGCCCCCGATGAGACCGAGGACCGCGCCTGGACCCTGGCCCACATCGCGCACCTGCACCTCGAGTCGGGTGAGCTCGACCTGGCCGAACGGGTGCTGGAACAGTCGCTGGCGCTCTTTCCCGAGTATCACTACGCGCTCGGTCTGTTGGCGCGCACCAAGACCCTCCAGGGTCAGCACGAGCAGGCCCTCGAGGTCGAACGGCGGCACTACGAGAGCGCGCCTCACCCGGAGAACCTGTACGAGCTGGCCCTCGCGGCCCAGCGCGCCGGTGACGAAGAGGCGAGCACTCTCTTCCTGCGCTTCGAGCGTGAGGCCCTCGGCGAGGCCGACGGCCTCGACAACGCGAACCTGGCCTTGATTCACTACTACCTCGAAGCCCCTGGAGAAGAGCACCGGGCCAAGGCCCTGAACCTTTCCGGCAAGGAGCGTGAGCGCCGCAGGGACGTGGAGACCCGTTTGGCCCACGCCCGTGCCCTGGCGGCCAACGGGCGCGTGGACGAGGCGCGCGGGGAGTTCGAGTCCCTGCTCGAGGTCGGCATGGGCAACGCCCGTCACCTCTACCACGCGGCCCGCGTGGCGGCGGAGGCGGGGGACTCCGGTCGGGCCCTGGAGCTGCTCGGGGCCTCCCTGGCCGCGAACGGACGCTCGGAGGTGGCCGAAGAAGCTCGTTCCCTGCGGAGCCGACTGCTGGAGTCGGGCCGCTAGGGGGTCCGAGGGGGAGGGCGGCGAGGGCGGGGAGAATTCCGTGGGAATCGTTGAATCCGGGGCGTTTCGGCTCGCGTAGTCTGGCCGTCATGCCCCGTGAAGACGCTTCCAGGGCCGCGGCCTTCTCCCCGTCCGTATCCCCGAGCTTTCCGACCGAGGAAGTGCTCCGGGGCTGGCTGGACGCCGTCGGTAGGGAGGACGAAGGTGCGATGGCCGAGCTCTACGATGCCACCTCGAAGCTGGTCTTCAGCCTGGCCCTGCGGATCCTCGGCGACCGCCAGCTGGCCGAGGAGGCCACGCTGGACGTCTTTCACCAGGTCTGGCGCCGGCCCGTGGAGTACACCCCCGAACGGGGGACGGTGAAGACCTGGCTGCTGATCCTGGCCCGCGGGCGTGCCTTGGATCGCAAGCGCTGGGCGCGCACGCGAACGCGCTACGAGGCTGCGCTGGTCGATGGAGATCAGGAAGCGCTCCTGGACATGGCCGACCCCGGCGCCGGCCCTCAGGCCGTGCCGGAGATCCGAGAAACACGAGGGCAGGTGCAGACCGCCCTCGACGTACTGACCCCTTCCCAAAGAACCGTCATCGAACTGGCCTACTTCTCCCAGCTCACGCACAGGGAGATCGCGCAACGGCTGGAAGTTCCCCTCGGAACGGTCAAGACCCACATACGTCGCGGCCTCTTGCGCCTGCGGTCGCGACTGGATGCTCAGGAGGTCTCTCCGTGAGTGAGATGATGAACAGGTTGAACGGTCAGGTTTCGCCGTGCCCTTGGCACGACTCGGCGGAGCTGTTTCTCCTGGGAGCTTTGGCCGAGTCCGAGCACTCGGGCTTCCAGGAGCACCTCGGGGCGTGCGCCGCTTGCCGGGGCAAGCTCGAGAGCGGAGCGGAGCTGGTAGCCAGGCTCGACCAGGCGGTCCTGGTCGAAGGCCCTCTGCAGAGGCCTTCGACGGGGCTGCGGGACCGAGTTCTGGGGAGCTTGCCCGAGATCCAGGCGGAGCCTGCGGCTCCCGAGGGGCCTTCGCCGCCCTACGCCCTCGTGCCCGATTCCGAGGAGGGCTGGCAGGAGACCGGCGTGGACGGAGTCCAGGCCAAGGCCCTGTTCAAGGACGAGGAGCGTCGGACCCTGACCGTGCTCGTGCGCATGGCTCCGGGCTCCTCCTACCCGAGCCATCGCCATGCGGATCGCGAGGAGTGCTACGTGATCTCCGGTGACCTGGGCGTGGGAGACGACGACGTCATGCAGCCGGGGGACTACCAGGTGGCCGAGGCCGGCTCGGTGCATCCGGTGCAGTGGACCCGGGGCGGGTGCACGCTGTTCATCGTCTCCTCGATGGACGACGAGATCCTGGAGACGGCCTAGCGGACCGTAGCGGGTCGAGCGCTGCCTGCGCGGCGTACTGCGCGCTCCCTGTCTCCTCCCGGCTCGATCCCGGGAACGGCCTGGGGCTCCGCAACCCGCCGCCGTATCCTGCCGGGACGCCTTCTCCCAGTTCCCACAGCCCGGACGGTTCCATGCGCCTGCGTGCTCTCCTTCTGTTCGCCTTCCTCCTGGTCTCCGTCCCCGCCCTTCATGCCCAAGGGGACCGTGTGCACGTTCGGGCGGCGCGCATGCTCGACGTGGTCGGCGGAGAGGTGCTGCGGGATGTTGCGGTGGTCGTGGAAGGCGGTCGCATCGTCGAGGTTCAGGCCGGTGCCCCGGCCCAAGGCGAGGCCGTGATCGACCTGGGGGACGTGTGCCTCCTGCCTGGCCTCATCGACTGCCACACCCACCTGACCGGTGACCTCGAGGGGGACTGGCTCCACCGGCCCGTGAAGGAAGGGCCCGCGGACTGGGCCCTGCGCGGCGCGAAGAACGCACGCCTCACCCTGGAGGCCGGCTTCACGACCGTACGCGACGTCGGAGCAGCGGGCTTCTCCGACGTGGCGCTCATGCGCGCGATCGAGAGCGGCTTCGTTGCCGGGCCGCGCATGTTTCCTGCCGCCCATCCCATCGGGATCACCGGGGGGCACTGCGACCTCACGGGTTTCGCCCCCGGGGTCGCGCAGCACGACTGGCGTGCGGGCATCGCCGATGGAGCGCAAGAGGTCCTCAAGGCCGTGCGCTACCAGATCAAGCACGGCGCGAAGGTCATCAAGACCTGCGCCACCGCGGGAGTGCTCTCCCTCGAGGGACCTGTGGGTGCGCAGCAGTACTCGGACGAGGAGCTGCGCGTCCTGGTCGAGGAGGCCCGTCGCCACGGGCTGAAGGTGGCCGCCCACGCCCACGGCACCGAGGGCATCCTGGCCGCCGTGCGAGCGGGCGTGGCCTCGATCGAGCACGGCTCCATGCTCGACGATGAGGCCCTTCGCCTCATGAAGGAGCGGGGGACCTACCTCGTGCCGACCACCTACCTGGCCGATGCCATCGATCTCTCCCAGCTGCCCGCTCCGATCCGCGCCAAGGCCGAGTCGATCCTGCCCCTGGCCAAGGACAGCGTGCGGCGCGCCGTCGCCGCCGGGGTCAAGATCGCCTACGGCACCGATGCCGCCGTCTATCCCCACGGGCTCAACGCCCGGGAGTTCGAGTCCCTCGTCGAGCGCGGCATGAGTCCGCTGGAGGCGATTCGCACGGCCACGCTGCACGCCGCTGATCTGCTCGGCGTGGACGATCGCGGGGTTCTCGCGGCCGGCCGTCTGGCCGATCTGATTGCGGTCGAGGGCGATCCCCTCGACGACGTTCGCGTTCTCCAGAAGGTCGTCTTCGTGATGAAGGGCGGCGAGGTCGTCAAGGGCGCGCGCTAGTGCGCGTCCGGCCCGAACCGGTCCACTAGAAGCGCTCCCGCACGAAGCGGTCGATCAACTCGTTGAAGCCCTCGGGGTCTTCGAGCATCAGGAAGTGCCCGACCCCATCGAGCACCACGTAGTCGCAGTCCGGCGCCAGATCGCGGACGTAGGCCTCGTATTCCTCGGTCCAGAATGGAGCGCGGGCGTGGATCGCGAGCAGGGGAACCTCGATCGGGTCCTGGGAGTCGTTCTCGGGCGCCGAGGCGGCCAGGAGGGAGGCGACCATGATCTCCTGGGGAGTTTGGAGCATGCGCTCTTCGACCTCGCTTCGCAGGGACTCGTCCAGCCGGCTTCCCAGCATGCCGCGCACGAAGCCCGAGGCGACGTCGAGGTAGTTCTCGCCCCGCAGAGGTGCGGCCATGGCTTCCACCTGTTCCTGGGGGAACAGGTTCTTCAGCGCCCCGTCCACGGTGACCAGGCCCCGCGTGCGCTCGGGGAAGCGCCGTTGGAAGGCTCGCACGACCTGGGTTCCGTTGCTGTGTCCGACCAGGAGCGCCTTCTCCACGCCAGCATGGTCGAGGACGGCGACCAGGGAGCGGGCCAGGGTGTCCATGTCGAGCTCACCCAGGGGCGGATCGCTCCTGCCGTGTCCGGGAAGATCGACCGCGATCAGGCGAGTGAGGTAGGACAGGGCCGGAACCTGGTAGCGCCAGAAAGTCATGTCACAGGCCCACCCGTGCACGAACAGGAGCGCCTCGTCGCCGCGACCGAAGTCTTCGTAGGCGACGCGACCGCCCTCGAACTCCACGCTGCGCAGGAGCAGCTGGTCGGGTTCCGGGCGATCGGGAGCGCTCGAGCAAGCGAACAGGAGAGGGAGAGCGAGCAGCGAGACGAACAGGTGGCGCATGGAGGGCTTCTCTGGATTCTCGGAGCCGGGGCGAGACGCGCCAGGATAGAAGCCGACCCCCCCGCCTGGGTAGGATTCCCCGATGCCTACCTTGATCGAAGCTCCGACCGTCGTGCCCCCCGCGGGGACCCCGCCCAAGCGCATCGAAGAGTACGTCGGCCGCGTGAACAGCGGCCACACGACCTACAGCCTGGCGCGCATGAAGTCGCCCGGAGGCTGGAAGGAGCCCGGCCAGGCACCCGAGTTCGAGGAGGTGACGCTCGTGCTGGCGGGCCTCGTCCGCGTCGAGCACGAGGGCGGCGTGATCGACGTGCGCGCCGGCCAGGCCATCGTCACCAAGCCCGGCGAGTGGGTGCGCTACAGCAGCCCCGAGCCGGAGGGGGCCGAGTACGTGGCCGTCTGCCTGCCGGCCTTCTCGCCGGACACGGTGCACCGCGACCCGGAGTGAGCGCTCCGCAGCGCGGCCCTCGGTCGCCTGCGATGTGCGAACCGCCCGAGGGGCGCCCGGGCGGTGCTGCCCGAAGAGGCGCGAAAAACTCGAATGCGAGGTCACGGGTCCTGGGAGTGCCCGTAAGCCGCTGCACAACCCCTCCGTTCGTTTCCCCTCAGGACCTATCGACTCCCATGAAGACGCTCCCCTTTCCCCTTGTCACAGCGGCCCTGGTCGCTGCGTCGAGCCTGGCTTCGGCCGGCGAAGAGATTCCTTCGGTCGTGATCACCGTCGAGAACGCCCAGGTTTCCCGCGGCACCTTCCTGACCCCGCCCTGGATCGGGATCCACGACGGAAGCTTCGATTCCTACG
>JAUIEE010000634.1 GCA_030428965.1 bacterium
GCCGCAGGAAGACCTTGAGGTTGGAGCCCTCGACGAACTCCATCGCCAGGTAGAAGGTCCCTCCCTCGTCCCGATCGAAGTCGAAGATCTGGATCGCGTTGGGGTGATTGAACTTCCCCACGGCGATCCCCTCGCGCTGAAAGCGCTGGAGCTGCTCGTCCGAAACCTGGAGGTCGGGGTGCAGCACCTTGAGGGCGATGCGCTTCTTGAGGGAGATGTGCTCACCGAGATAGACCGTCCCCATCGCCCCCGAACCGATCTCCGCTTCGACGCGGTACTTCCCGCTCAGGGTCCGACCGATCAGCGAGTTGGCCGGATCGGAGCCGGGGGTGGCCTTGGTGCCGCACCTGGGACAGTACAGGAACTCCGAGGCATCCTCGTGCCCACATTGGGAACAGGTCGTCATGGAGACGGAGAATCTACGGTCAGGTGCGTCCGCGACCTAGTCCTTCGGGGAGTTGTGGCGAGATCGCCGGGCGACCCCCTGACTACGAAGCGTGCGCAGGTCCTATTTTACGTTTCTGCTTGACCCCGACGTCACGCAGCACTCCAGATGGAGTCGTGGGATCGCACGCACCACTCGGAGCAGCCGGCCTGCGCCTGGGAACCCTGCGGCGGTCCGACCTCCCCGACATCCATCGGACCTTCGTGCGGGCTTTCGCGGACTACCCGGTCGCCATGCCTCGGGACAGAGCCACCCTCGAGAGCCTCTTGCAGCGCAGGGGAATGGACTACGCGCTTTCCGTGGGTGCGTGGTCGGGGGACGAGATGGTCGCCGTCATGGCGACCGGGCGAGGCGAGTCCAGCTGCGGAGCGGAGGCCTACGACATCTTCACCGGCGTGCTCCCGAGCCACCGGGGTCGCGGAATCGCGGCCGAGCTCCTGGCCTACGCCCGGAACGAGCTCCACAGGCTCGGCATCGGCAGTCTTCAGCTCGAGGTCCTGGAGCAAAACCGAGCTGCCCGTCGGGTCTACGCCGAAGCCGGCTTCGAGCCCGTGCGACGACTGACCGCCCTGCGCCTGCCCTTGCCCCTGCCGCCGAAAGAGCCGCCGCCCGGGGAAGGTCTCGAGTTCCTGGAGGTGCACGCGGCACCCTGGGACGAATGGAGCCGGCTCTGGGACTGGAAGCCGTCCTGGCAGAACTCGGTCGCCTCCCTGCACCGGGCGGTCCGGCCCCCGCGGATCGCGGCGGTGCGCTCGGACACCCGCTGGCAGGGCTACGGCGTCCTGTTCCCCGAGAGCGGTGACCTGGCCCAGCTGGCCGTCCACCCCGCCTTCCGTCGCCGGTCCCTCGGGCGCGCCCTCGTCGCTGCCCTGGCCCGCCAGGCGCGAGCCGGACTCGAGGAGCTGCGCATCGTCAACGTTCCCGCTGATGCGCACGGCGACCTGAGATTCTGGCGGTCCCTGGGGGCCCGTCCGTGGATCACCCAGGTCGAGATGCGCGCGGAACTGAGCCCCGCCGGACCTCCCGGCGCCCCTCGCGCCGGGAGGTCCGAGAGCTCCGACTAGCGCTGGGCGAACTGGGCCGACCAGTGCTCGAAGCCAGCGCGTCCCCAGCCCGCCAGGAGACCGTCCTCGAACCAGACCGGGGAGAGCTCGTCCTCGCGAACGAGACCGTCCG
>JAUIEE010000223.1 GCA_030428965.1 bacterium
CTCGCTCTCGGTGGGCGACATACTGCAGTGGCTCGGGAGCCTACGGCTTTCCAAGAGCGCCCTCCTGGCGGTCGAGCCCGTGCTCGAGGAGCTGCAGGGCCGCATCGCTCTCCTGAACCAGGTGGGGCTCGCCTACATCACCTTGGACCGCCCCATGTCGACGCTCTCGGGTGGGGAGGCCCGGCGGGTGCGGCTTTCCGCCAGCCTGGGCTCCCACCTGGTCGGGGTCTGCTACGTGCTGGACGAACCGACCGTGGGCCTGCATCCGGCGGACATCGATCGACTCACCGAGGCCCTCCTGGCCCTGCGTGACGAGGGCAACACGGTGATCGTCGTGGAGCACGACGAGACTCTCATGCGGCGCGCGGACCACCTGATCGACATGGGGCCGGGCGCCGGCTCCCTGGGGGGTGAGGTGGTCGTGTCCGGTACGCCGGCCGAGGCCGAGGCGACGCCCCATTCCCTGACGGGCAAGGCTCTGCGGGGTGAGATCCGGCTCGAGGCCGCCAAGGGCAAGGTGCGCGGTGAGAAGGTCGGCATCAAGGGCGCGCGGCTCAACAACCTGCGAGGCGTCGATTTCGAAGCGCACTTCGGAGCGATCACGGGAGTCTGTGGGCCATCGGGGTCGGGCAAGAGCACGCTGATCCTCGACTGCCTGGTTCCCGCTCTGAAAGGGGAGTCCAGCGAAGGACGCTGGAAGAGCGTGCGCGGCAAGGCCAACCTCAGCCGACGCGTGGTCGTGGTCGACGCGAGCCCCATCGGGCGGACTCCGGCCAGCATTCCGGCCACGGCGGTGGGGCTGATGGATCCTCTCCGGGAGCTGTATGCGCGCACGCCCGAGGCCCGCATGCGGGGCCTGCGTTCGTCCCACTTCTCCTTCAACTCGACCAAGGGGCGCTGCCCGGCCTGCGAGGGACGCGGGGCGACCAAGGTCGAGATGCAGTTCCTGGCCGACCTGTGGCTCACCTGTGAGGAGTGCGACGGCAAGCGCTACCGCCCGGAGATCGAAGCCGTGCGCTACCGTGGGCGTTCGATCTCCGACGTGCTCGCCGGCTCGGTCGACGCGGCGGCGGAGTTCTTCGAGCACGTACCGGCCCTTCGCAAGAGCCTCGAGACCCTCAAGGCCGTCGGCCTGGGCTACCTCGGGCTCGGCCAGAGCTCGACCACCCTTTCCGCGGGGGAAGCCCAGCGAGTCAAGCTGGCTTCCGAGCTCCTGCGGGCGGAGAGTGCTCCCAAGAGCGTGCTCGTGCTGGACGAGCCCACGACGGGGCTGCACAAGTCCGACGTGGCCCACCTGCACCGGGTGTTGCGCCGACTCGCCGATCGGGGCGACGCCGTGCTCGTGATCGAGCACCACACCGACCTTCTCAACGCCTGCGACCATCTGGTCGAGCTCGGTCCGAAGGGCGGCAGCGAGGGAGGTCGCGTGATCGCAGAGGGGACACCCGCCGAGCTCCGCCGCAGCCGCGACTCGGTGACGGGGCCGTGGCTGAAGAAGGCGAGCGCGGCCTCCAAGGGGAGAGGCTCGCGCTCCTCGAGGTCGAAGGGAGACAAGAAGCCCGGTGGGCGGAAGGTGGCCTCATGAGCTTCCACCCCGACAACCCGCTCATCGTGCAGGGAGACCGTACCCTGGTGCTGCATACGGTTCGTGCCGTGCTGGATGAGCAGGGACGGCCCCAGAAGGACGGCGAGGGGCGCCCGATGACCGAGGAGCATCCGCGCTACGCGGAGGCGCGCGATTCCCTGGCGACCTTTGCGGAGCTCGAAAAGAGCCCCGACTACCTGCACACCTATCGCATCACTCCGGTCTCGATCTGGAACGCGGCTGCCCTGGGGCTGACGGCCGAGGACATCCACCAGCGTCTCGAAGCCCTTTCGTGCGTGCCCATTCCCCAGAACGTCCTGCGGGACATCGCGACCTGGCTGGGGCGCTACGGGATGCTGCGCATCGAACGCCGGGAAGGGGGCTTCGAGCTTACCGCCCGGGACGAGGAAGCTCTGGAAGAAGTGATGGGGCACAAGGCGATCGCCCAGCAGGTGGAGCGGCGCGAGGGCGGCTCCATCTGGCTGACCGAGACCAGCCGCGGGCCGATCAAGCAGGCCCTGATCAAGATCGGGTATCCCGTCGATGATCAGGGAGGCTACGTGGACGGGGATCCGTTTCCGATCGCGCTCGCGACCCAGACGCGTTCCGGAGCCGACTTCAAGCTGCGTCCCTATCAGGTGGGGGCGTCCGAGAGCTTCTATCGCCAGGGCAGTGTCATGGGGGGCAACGGAGTCATCGCCCTGCCCTGTGGCGCGGGCAAGACGGTCGTGGGCCTGTCGGTCATGAACCTCGTTGGCGAGAAGACCCTCATCCTGACCACGAATACGGTGGCCGTGCGTCAATGGCGCGAGGAGATCCTCGACAAGACCCAGCTCTCCCAAGAAGACGTCGGCGAATACACCGGGGAAGAGAAGATCGTGCGGCCCGTCACCATCAGCACCTACCAGATGCTGACCTGGCGCAGGTCGCGGACCGACGAGTTCGAGCACTTCAGCCTGTTCTCCGAGCAGAACTGGGGCCTGGTGATCTACGACGAAGTGCACCTCCTGCCGGCCCCCATCTTTCGGGTGACGGCCAGCCTTCAGGCGCGCCGGCGCCTCGGCTTGACGGCCACCTTGGTGCGTGAGGACGGCAAGGAGGACGAAGTCTTCTGCCTGATCGGCCCCAAGCGCTACGACGTTCCCTGGAAGGTGCTGGAGGCCCAGGGGTTCATCGCGGCCGCGCGCTGTACGGAAGTGCGCGTGCCCCTGAGCACATCCCTGCGCTCGACCTACCTCACGGTGGACGCGCGCAAGAAGTTCCGCGTGGCCTCGGAGAATCCGGAGAAGGTCCGTGTGGTGGAGCAGCTGATCGGGCGCCATCCCGAGGGGCGCATCCTGATCATCGGGCAGTACATCGATCAGCTGAAGCAGCTGGCCAGGCACCTGGGGGTCCCGCTCATCACCGGCAAGACCCCCAACGTCGAGCGGCAGCGTCTCTACGACGCTTTCCGTCAGGGAGAAGAGCGCATTCTGATCGTCTCCAAGGTCGGCAACTTTGCCATCGATCTTCCCGATGCGAACGTGGCCATCCAGGTCTCGGGAACGTTCGGATCGCGGCAGGAAGAGGCTCAGCGTCTCGGACGCATCCTGCGTCCCAAGTCCGATGGATCCGCCGCCGCCTTCTATGCCGTCGTCACCCTGGGCTCCCGGGACCAGGAGTTTGCGCAGAAACGACAGCTCTTCCTTACGGAACAGGGCTACTCGTACGAGATCATCGATGCATCCGAGCTGGACAACGAAGTGAAATCGGGAGTTGGAGCGTGAGGCGCAAGACATCCCAGACGGGACCCAAGAAAGAGAAGACGGTGCGTGCGAGGAAGGCCAAGACCAACAGTCCGGGCCCGCGCCAAGGGCACGGCCTGCCTGCTCAGTGGAAGGAGCTGGGGCTCGAGGAGATCCTGGGAGCGGTCAAGAAGCGTGACCTGGAGGAGCTCTACGCCTTCTGGTGCGGGCGCGAGGGAACGCCCCGTCCCGAGAGCGAGGAGGACGTCCGGCGCCAGATCCTGAGCTGGATGAGCGAGCCGGCCCGGGTCGAGGAGCGAGTCTCCGGTCTGGGCCGACGACTGGGCGCCGTCCTCGAGCACGTCATGAGCGCGCCGCGCTACGCCCGTAGCTGGAGCGACCTGAGCCACGCCCGTTCCCTGGCGACCATGAGCGACTACGACCTGGAGGCCTGCGTTGCGGCTCTCGGGCGGCGCGGCTTCGTCGCGGAGAGCAAGGACCGTCGCTTCGAGGCCTACGGAGATCGCGTGGTGGCCGTTCCTGCGGAGCTGGGAGACGGCCTGATGCAGTGGCGTCGGGAGCGGCTACGGGGCATCTTCGGCGTCCTGACCCTGCGAGGCCATCTCGATCAGGTCTACTCGGATCCCGAGCGGGCCAAGCGCATCACTCCCCAGCGCCTGCGGGAGCTCTACAAGATGTACTCCCAGGAAACCGCCAGCGTGGCGCGCATCGAACGCCTGCCGGAGGGGGTGCGCGGCCTCGTGGAGAAGGCCATTCTCGAGTTCGGCGGAGTGCTGCCGCGGCAGTTGTTCGAGCGCATGGATACGGAGCTGCCCCACTGGAACGGGCGGCGCTGGCGCATGATCCTCGAGCAGTCCCTCGTAGGGACGGTGCAGGAGCTGGACCTGTCCCGCTACGGCATTCAGCACCAGGACGAGACCCTGGTGGTCTTCAACGAGGTCGCCCTGGCCTGGCTGCGCCGCGTGGCCGTGCCCGGCGACCCCGATCGACCCCACGAGGAGTTGACGTTCGGGATCGACCTGGCCTCGAACATCTCCCGCTTCTTGAACTACATCGAAGAGCACGACGTGCGCTTCACCGTCCAGGGGGAGATCTTCAAGACCACGGAGAAGAAGATCCTCCAGCACCTGATCCCCAACCCCGGGCGGGAGCTCGAACGCTCCGAGGTGCTGTCCTTCATCTTTCGCTTCGCTCGGTCCCAGGGGCTCATCGATCGCACGGGAGAGCGAACCTTCAGCGTGACGACCGCCGGCCGCGAGTGGGGCGGAGAGGAGCTCGCGGTCAAGCAGGACGCTCTCTTGCAGTTTGCCCTGGGGGATCGGCGGCTGACCGGCGAGCACTTCCACCAGCAGCGCATGCGCGAGATCTTCGTGCGCCTGGTCAAGCGCATCGAACCCGGGGTGTGGTACGACCTGATGTACCTGCCGTTCCTGGCCCGCAACACCTACCTCTCCACCCTCGACGACCTGCGCGTCGAGGAGCACTTCTCGGAGCGCTCCCAGACCGGTCGCATCCCGGCCATGGAGGATCCCCAGCGCTTGGCGTGGAACCTGGTCAAGTGGGTGCGCAAGCGGCTCTACCCCCTCGGGGCCATCGACCTGGGCTACGACGGCTCGGAACGACCGGTCGCCCTGCGCTTGACGGCGGCAGGGGCGCGTATGCTGGGAATGGAGGACGCGCAGGACAAGGGATCCAGCTCGGTCGGTTCCCTGGTCGTAACCCCCGACTTCGAGGTCGTTCTCTTTCCGACCGGGGACGATGCCCAGCTGGTCCACGACCTCGATCGCTTCAGCGTGCGGGAGAAGCTCGGGTCGGTGGTGCACTTCCGTATCGGGGAGGACGCCGTGCGGCGGGCCCTCAAGAACGGCATGACCCTGGCCAGCATCCTCGGCACCCTCGAGTCCCATTCGCGTACCCCCGTCCCCCAGAACGTGAGCTTCTCCATTCGGGACTGGGCCCTGCGCGCCGGACTCATGAGTCTCGGTCAGGACCTCGTCCTGCGCTGCCACGACGGGGAGACCCTGCGGCGCTTTCAGTCGGATCCGGGCGCGCGCAAGTACGTGAGGAAGGTCCTCGGCGACCAGGCTCTGCAGCTGGCCAGCAAGGCGACGCCTCGCCGCATGCAAGCCCTCCTGCGGGAGCTCGGTTACCTGATCGAGCTGGGAGACGCAATCTGAGGCAACCGCCGAGGCTCCTGGCGCTCTCGCCCGGGGATGTGACCGCCGGCGAGGGGAGATCGTTGGTGGAGCGCATGCGCAGGTCCGTGCGGGCCGGACTGCGCGGATTGCTCCTGCGCGAGGAGCGTTTGCAAGACCGACCGTTCCTCGAGCTGCTCGAAGAGGTGCTCTCCTGGAAGGCCGAGGTTCCCGATCTCTGGGTCGGCGTACACGATCGGGTGCACCTGGCGCTCGTCGCGGGAGCCGACGGCGTGCACCTAGGCTTCCGTTCCCTGGACGCCCGGCGGGTGCGCGACCTGGTCGGGGAGATGACCCTCGGCTGCTCGACCCACGCCGGGGACGATCCACGCCTGGGGGAGATCTGCGACTACGTGTTCCACGGCCCGGTGTTCGACACGCCTTCGAAGAGAGGTTGGAAGGAGCCCGTGGGCCTCGAGGGCTTGCGCCAGGCCGTCCTCGATTGGGACGTCCCCGTCCTCGGGATCGGGGGCATCGATCCCGGACGCGCACGCGCCGTGCTGGACGCAGGTGCGGCCGGAGTCGCCGCGCTGCGCGGCATCCTCGGTCAGGATCATCCCGCGCGAGAGGTGCAGGCCTACCTGGCGCAGCTGGAGCCGAGGCCATGAGGTCCTGGAAGCGCTGGCTCGCGCGCCTGCGGCTGCTCTTGTATGCCCTCATCCTGGGCCTCGTAGGGCTGTTCGTGTGGCGCTTCGACTCGGTTCGGCTGCCCAAAGAGGGATGCTCGCCCCTCTGGGCCTTCGCACCGGGGGATTGGCTCGTGGTGGACGTGCGTCCCAGCTCCATCACCGTCGGCGACGCGATCCTCTTTCGAGGGCCGCGCGGAGAGCTCTTGCTCGCGCGGGTCGTCGAGCCGCCGCGGTCGGCTCCCCCGCCCATCTGGGAGGCCTACGCCCGGGGAGAGCTGTGGGTCGAGGGGGAGCGCGAGGATTGCCCCGGAGCGGACAGCCGCACCCTGGGCGTACTGGGCCTCGAGCAGGTGGTGGGGCGCATCGCCTTGGTGATGCCCTGGTAATCAGTGGCCCGCGGGGCTCACCCCGGCCAGGATAGGCGCGTGAGCTGGTCGGAGGAACGTCTGCATCGCTGGCTGCACCGCTTGCGCAGCGACTCGAAGGAGCAGGCCTTCGTGCTGGGCTCCATCGGAAACGACGCGGCCGTGCTGCGTCGTGGACGAGGTTCCCGGGTCTTGTGCGTGGACCAGACCATGGAGGAGGTGCACTTCGAAGCGGGAACGGCGCCCGGCAAGATCGGACGCAAGGCCGTCGATCGTGTCCTTTCGGACCTGGCCGCCAGCGCGGCACGACCCCAGGCGATCCTGGTGGGGCTGTCCGCTCCCCGGCACACCCCGGAGGCGCGTCTGCGCGCCGTGCTGAAGGCCGCACGGGAGCGAGCGCGCAGTTTCGGAGCCGAGCTCGTGGGAGGCGACCTGGCGGCGGGTCTCGGACCGCTCGCCCTGGCGGTGACCGGTGTGGGGGAACTCCGCCCGGGACAGCGCCCCATCGGTCGCGACCGGGCGCGGGTCGGGGACTGGTTGGCGCTGACCGGTCCCTGCGGAGGCAGTCTTCTGGGGCGACACCTGCGCATCGAACCGCGGCTGGAGGAAGGGGTGTGGCTGGCGGCCAACGGCGTACGGGCGATGATGGACGTGAGCGACGGGCTCGGCCGGGACGCCGGTCGCATGGCGCGTGCATCGGGAGTGCGCTTCGATCTCGAGACGCTTCCGATCCACCCCGATGCCCGGCGTCGAGCCCGGCTCACCGGTCGCAGTCCGGAGGAGCACGCCCTGTGCGATGGGGAGGATCACGAGCTCTTGATCAGCGTTCCCTCCAAGGTGCGCCCGGTCGTGGAGCGCGGGGCACGCACGCACTGTCCCGGGCTGACGTTCGTGGGTCGTGTGCGAGCCGGTCGGGGAGTACGGATGCGCCTGACCGGGGGCTGGGAGTCGATCGGGTCGAGGGGGGGCTGGGTCCATGGAGGGTGAGATCGACTGGCTGCACCTGGTCAGCTCGTCCCCCGAGAGGACCGAGCACCTGGGAAGGGTGCTCGGAGAGGGGCTCGTGCCGGGCAGCGTGGTCTCGCTGCGGGGAGACCTGGGGAGCGGGAAGACCACCTTCGTGCGGGGACTGGCGCTCGGACTCGACGTCGTGGAGCCGGTCACGAGCCCGACCTTCACCCTGATGCACGAGTACGCCGGTCGTCTGCCCTGCTATCACTTCGACGCCTGGATGTCCGGCCGGGAGGCCCTGTTCCTGGAGGGGGGCGGGGCGGAGTACCTGGGGGGCGACGGGGTGGCCATCGTCGAATGGTCCGATCGGGTGGAGTCCTGGTTGCCTCGCCCGCGCCTCGAGGTACGCCTGGGACACAGGAGCCCGGAGGAGCGCAGCCTCGCCCTGGGGCTCCTCGGGAGAGGGGAGAGCGGCGATCGGGAGGGGACTCGACTGGAGGCCGCCTTGGCCCGGGCCCTGGAGGCGGTTCGTGCGGAATTGGATTGAACCGAAGGCCCCTTGCTCCGTTGGGCTGGGTCTTTGAAGGACGATTGGGACTTTCCGGAGGACCCTCTGGCGGCCCTGGGGGCCGGGGACAGGGCCCCCTTCGAGGCCTTCGTCCGGGAGAAGAGTCGCTCTCTGGTGGGGTTCTTCGCCCGCAAGGGGGTTGCCATGGACGTCGCCGAAGACCTGACCCAAGAGGTGTTCCTGCGCCTGTACCGCCATGCTGCGCGGTACCGGCCCGAGCAGCGCTTTGCCCCCTTCTGCCTGCGCGTGGCCCGCAACGTCTGGATCGATCACAGTCGGCGGCGGGGGAGCCGTCCGGGTTTGGAGGCGGAGGTCGGGGACGGAGCCGGGGGGGAGGCGCTGGGCATGCGCGCCCAGCCGGATCCGTATCGGGTGGCGGAGCAAGCCGAGGAACACGAGCGTCTCCACCTGGCCCTCGAACGGTTGGGGCCGCACCACAAGGACGTGTTCGAGCTGGCGGGGATCCAGGGCCTGGAGTACGC
>JAUIEE010000635.1 GCA_030428965.1 bacterium
GCTCGCACCGACTACCCCGAACGCAGCTCGGTGGGCTCGGTCTTCCAGGAGGTCGCGCAGGCTCAGCCCGAACGACAGGCCCTGGCGCTCGGCGAACGGAGCATGGACTACGGTCAACTCGATCGGCGTTCCAACCAGCTCGCCCAGCTGCTCCTGGAGCACGGGGTCCAGCGGGGTGCGCGCGTCGCCCTGTGCATGGATCGCTCCCTGGAGATGGTGGTCGCCATCCTGGCCATCCTCAAGACCGGAGCCGCCTACGTTCCCCTGGACCCGACCTATCCGCGCGAACGTTTGGCCTTCATGATCGAGGACACCCAGGCCCCGATCCTGATCGCCACGCGAGCGCTGGCCGAGGAGCTGCCCGAGTCCGAGGCACGGCTGCTCGTCGCCGAGGACATCTGGCCGCAGCTCGACGATCAGCCGGACGAGGCCGTCGAGGTCAGCGTCTCGCCCGATGACGCCGCCTACGTCATGTACACCTCCGGATCCACAGGTCGGCCGAAGGGGGTGGAGATCCCCCACCGGGGCATCCTGCGCCTGGTCTTCCAGGAGGAGTACGCCACCTTCGACTCCGAGCGCGTCTTCCTCCAGCTGGCGCCCATCTCCTTCGACGCCTCTACTTTCGAGCTCTGGGGAGCCCTGCTGCACGGGGCCCGTCTGGCCATCTTCCCGGACCGGGTTCCCTCCGTGGAATCCCTCGGGGAAGCCCTGGAGCAACACGGAGTCACGACCCTGTGGCTCACGGCGGCCCTGTTCAACTCGTTCGTGGACGAGAAACCCGAGATCTTCGCCGGTCTCTCCGAGCTCCTCACGGGCGGCGAGGCCCTGTCGGTGCCCCACATCCGGCGCGCGCACGCGGCCCTTCCCACCAGCGTCCAGCTCATCAATGGCTACGGCCCCACGGAGAGCACGACCTTCACCTGCTGCTACCGGATCCCACGCGATCTGCCGGAAGATCTCAGCTCCATCCCGATCGGGCATCCGATCGCGAACACGAGCGTCCTCTTGCTCGACGGGAAGGGCCGGCTGTCGCCCCAGGGAATACCGGGCGAGTTGCACATCGGCGGCGATGGCCTGGCCATGGGCTACCTGGGTCGCGAAGAGCTGACGCGTGAGAAGTTCGTCCCCAATCCCCTGGGCAAGGGACGTCTGTACCGCACAGGAGACCTGGCCCGTCATCTTCCGGACGGCACGATCGAGTTCCTCGGCCGCAACGATTTCCAGGTCAAGATCCGCGGCTTCCGCATCGAGCTGGGCGAGATCGAGATCGAGCTCGCCAAGCACCCGGGCGTCGAGAGCTCCGTGGTCACGGTTCACGAGGAGCCCTCGGCCGGCAAGCGGCTGGTGGCCTACGTGGTCCGCAGCGCGGGCCGGACCGTCGAGGGCCCGGAGCTCGCTCAGCACCTCAAGGCGAGCTTGCCCGACTACATGGTGCCCTCCGCCTTCCAGTTCCTGGAGGCCATCCCGATCACGGCCAACGGCAAGGTCGACCGCAAGGCCCTGCCCGAGCCCGTCTTCCAGTCCGGGGAGCAGGCCGGGGGCCACGTCGCGCCCCGCAACGAGGTCGAACGTCACCTGGCCGAGCTCTGGGAACGGGTTTTGGGCGTCGAGAACATCG
>JAUIEE010000636.1 GCA_030428965.1 bacterium
TCGAGCTCCATCGTACCTCGGGTGATGTGGGCGGAGGGCGGCCGGCGCCAGGTCAGGTGGGCGGTCTTGGCCGCCAGATGATCCTCGAGGCTCTCCACCGCCTGCCCGAAGGCGCGCAGGTTCTCGATGCCCTCGTTGCCGCACCAATCCTCGAGCAAGGGCAAGAGCCCGTGGCGCACGCGATTGCGCGTGAAGCGAGGATCCCGGTTGGAGGTGTCCTCACGCCAGGTCAGTCCTCGGTCGGACAGGAGCCGGCGAACTTCCTCCCGTCGCATCGAGAACAGGGGCCGCACGATGCGCACCCCCCGATCCGAACTCCCCTCGAGCTCGGTGCGCGGGCCCCGCAGGCCGCGGGCCGTGGTTCCCCGCATCCAGCGCTGGAGCAGGGTTTCGAGGGCGTCGTCGGAATGGTGTCCGGTCACCAGGGTGGTGTGTCCGCTTCGGCGCGCCTCCTCGATCAGGACTCCGTAGCGCTCCAGGCGGGCGCGCGCCTCCAGGGACTCGGCCGCTTCGGGCTCGACGTGCACCTCTCGTACGACCAGCGGCACGCCGAGGGCCCGGCACAGGTTGGAGCAGAAGCGGGCGTCCTCCGCACCCTCTTCACCCCGCAGCCCGTGATCCACGTGGACCCCCAGGATGGACGGCCGCGGATGGGCGGCCGCCAGGAGGTGGAGCAGGAGCACGCTGTCCGCCCCCCCGGAAAGGGCGACGAGGATGCGCTCCTCGGGCTGGATGCCCACGGCCCGGGCCAGCTGCCGCCAGCGCATGGACCAGGAGGAGAGAGGTGCGTCGGTGCGGGTCACGGGAGTCGGGGGCTGGATTCGCAGAGCTGGGAGGCGCGGGGGCCGGGTGGGGCCCCAGGCGCATTGAACCCTTCGGCGGAGGTGAGTAATCTGTTCGCCCGATTCTGCCGGAAACCTCCGGTTCCCTGGGGCTTCAACTCAGTTGCAAAAAGCAGTTTCGTAAGGCGGTGCGTCGTTTGGCGATTCTCCGCGGCGCGGGACGACTCAAACTTCTGGGGAGACCCTCCGCGCCCGTCCCGGGCGGGGGAGCCAGGCCCCCCGGCGCCCTCCGTTTCCGCTTTCACCTCTACCCGGCCGGCCCCCGCTGAGGGCTTCCGGCCCGCAGGCTTCAGGAGGCCTGGTCCCCATGCGTATCGCGATCAACGGCTTCGGTCGAATCGGCCGGAACGTCTTCCGAGTCATCCACGACCGTTCGGACATGGAGGTCGTGTCGATCAACGACCTCACGGACGCCGCGACGCTCGCTCACCTTCTGAAGTACGACTCGGTGCACGGCCGCTTCCGCGGCGAGGTGACCTCCGGAGAGGGCTGGATCTCCGTCGATGGCAAGAAGGTGCAGGTCACCTCGGAGCGGGACCCGGCCAAGCTGCCCCACAAGGCGAACAAGGTCGACTTCGTGGTCGAGGCGACCGGGGTCTTCGCCCGGCGCGCCGATTGCCAGAAGCACATCGATGCCGGCGCTCCGAAGGTGATCCTGACGGTACCGCCGAAGGATGAGATCGACGCCATGATCGTGCTCGGCGTCAACCACGGCGACCTGAAGGCGAGCGACCGCATCATCTCGAACGCCTCGTGCACGACCAACTGCCTC
>JAUIEE010000637.1 GCA_030428965.1 bacterium
TCGGCCCATGGACGACCCCAAGATGCAGCTCGTGTGGACCGCCCTGGCGGCGGCTCGAGACCTTCTGGATTCCGACCCGGCCGCAGGCTGGGAGGCAGCACGGCGGGCCCTCGGCCTGCTGGAAGAGGCGGACGAGGAGCTCTCCCTGGTGGTCGAGGTCGAGGATGCCGAGGCCCTGGGCGAGATCGTCGACGGTTGGGTGTCGGGCAAGAAGCACCTGCCGGCCCAGGACCGTCTGCTCCTGAAGCGGGCCATGAAGGCCTACCGCAAGCGCCTGAAGGTCACCCTGCTGGACGCCGAGTCCAGCCTGGGCGGTGGGCCGATGAGCAGCGGCCGGGAGTCCGACATCGTCGGGATCCGTCCGCCCGAGCGCTATCCGCGCGAGATCTGGGACGAGCTCGTTCGCCAGGGGCGGCTCGTGGCCGACCGCTTCGGCACCTACGAGCTGCCGCCGGGAGGTTAGTGGGGACGTCGCCCCTCGATTCTTTCGTACCCCTCCATCCTTGCGGGCTTCCGCAAACGAGCGCACAGGTTCCTTGTCCTGTGTGGCAAGCTCTGAATCTCGATGACCGAACCAAGCCACCTGTCCTGTCCAAAGGTCTCTTGAGCAGAACCGTTCGTCGCCGGCGCACTCGGATCGCACTCTCCCTCATCGCCATCGCCGCTTTATCCTCTTGGGCCGTGGGGCAGGACAGAGCTCCGCCCACAAGACTGGTCCAGGAGCCGGCGATTGCCCAGGGCGAGGCCGTTTCCGAGATGGCCGACGACCTTTGGCGCGTCTTCCAGGCGAAAGATGGCCGCCATTGGTTCGCGAGCCGCACCGAGGGCGCTTTCCGCACCGACGGAAAGACGATCAGGCGGTTCTCCAGCAAGGACGGCTTGCCTGGCGACGATGTGGGCGGCATTCAGGAGGACCGGCAGGGAAACCTCTACTTCAGCACGGACCAAGGCATCAGCAAGTTCGACGGACGTTGCTTTGTGACGCTCGAGCCCAAGACCAGGGGAGAATGGAAGAATCAGCCGGACGACATCTGGTTCGGCGGCGGTCAGGACTCTGGTGTGGTTTATCGCTACGACGGCCAATCGCTGCACCGCTTGGAGTTGCCGCGGACCGAAGCCGGCGATGAGCATGCCCTGGCTTTTCCGCGTTCGAGGTTCCCCAACGCCAAGTACAGTCCGTATGACGTTTACACCATCACCAGGGATCGCAAGGGCCATCTCTGGTTCGGCACGGCAGTTCTGGGAGCCTGCCGCTACGACGGGGAGTCCTTTGACTGGATCTCGGAGCAGGAGTTGCAAAACGGCTCCTTTGGAACTCGCTCGATCCTCGAAGACCAGGACGGCAAGTTCTGGTTCTCCAACACGGCACATCGTTACGCCGTCGATGACGGTGCTGGGGGCGGTCGAGGGGACGCCTCGTCGTGGTACGGGAGAGAGAGCGGCATCGGTGACCTGAGCGGCCACAGGCAGGGCGACTACGATTTCTTCATGTCGAGCACGCTGGGTGGTGACGGCGCCATGTGGATGGCGAATCTCGGCGGCGTCGTCTGGCGTTACGACGGCAAGACGGTGACGCGATACCCGGTCACCGAGAACGGCAAGCCTCACTGGA
>JAUIEE010000224.1 GCA_030428965.1 bacterium
CCCCGTCCACCACGGGGACGTCGACCTCGAACATGGGCCCCTTCGGCAGCGGCTGACAGTTCTCCACGAAGCCCGACACTTCCAGGTCGAAGGGAATGTCGGCCGCGGACAGCGTGATGCGCCGCGCTCCCCGGGCGTCCAGGAAGTCTTCCTGGGGAATCAGGTATTCCTTGTACCTCCCGTCGGGCTGCTCCTCGGTGATGGCGATCTCCCAGCGGTAGTAGCTCTGGAACGTGTCCGAGCTCTGGTCCTCGAACAGGGTTACGTGGCCGTCTTCCGAGTGATAGAGCTTGACGAACCCCGAGAAGAGCAGGAACGCAATCCCCAGGTGAGCGACGAGGATCCCGGCCGTCGTCGAGCCCTTGCGCAGGCGGATGATGCCTCCCAGGACGATGTTCACGAACAGCAGGCACAGCACCAGGTTGGCGCCGGGCAACGGGATCGCCAGAGGTCCCGCCCGGTGGATGAGAATGAAGGACTCGAAGTACTTCTTCTGGACGTCGTAGAGGCCCGAGTGAACCTGCTCGAGGGTTCCGAGCCAGGTCAACAGGCCCAGGAAGATCAGGAGAACGATGCACAGTCCGATCGACGACAGGGCATCGAAGATCCGGGTTCCGATGGCACGCATGATCAACCTTCCTCCTCGATCGAACGGCAGAAGTCCAGGAACGCGTCCCGTTGCGCTTCCACGGTGGCCTGGGGCCCGACCATCTTCACGAAGACGGTCCGCCCTGGCAGCGTACAAACCGCTCCCAGGAGCAGGGCGTCCGAGACTTGGTCTCCGCCCATGCCCGCGTAGGAGCCGCGGGCGTCGCAAACGACGGCTTCCTCACCCAGCATGGGGATCCGGAACAGGCCGTCGAATCCCTCCTGGTCCAGGGCCGATTCCCCCATTTGCTGGCGCCAGCGGTTGACGTTGGCCAATGGACCGCCCCCGTCTCCGGGCAGCACGGTCACGTAGCACTCCGCAGGTTCGTCCTCGCCCATGACGAAGGTCACCACGCGGAAGGATCGCTCGGGCCCCTGCTTCCAACCGCTCGGCGCACTCCAGCTCATGCCGGCCCGTGTCTGCGGTGGAGGCGTCGCGGCCCCGCTGGGGTCCTGGGCCGGTACTTCGGCACCTCTCCCCGAGAAGGACCGCGCCAAGGCCAGGAAGTTCTCACGCTCGGGTCCGATCACCGCCGCGGGACCGACCATCTTGAGGAAGACGGACTCCTGGGACCGGACCGAGAGCAGCCCGATCAGGCGATAGCCGCTCGCCGCGCCGCCTCCTCCCATCCCGCTCCAGCTGCCTTCGAAGTCGACCAGGGTCGCCGCCCCTCCGAGGAAGGTCTCCGTCGGCAGGACCTGTACCTCGGCGCCGGACAGCCCCTCGAGTCCCATCTGGCTGCGCCAGCGGTTCACGTTGGCCGCCAGCCCGCCCGCATCCCCGGGCAGAACCGTGAGGTAGCACTCGGCGTCGGGGTCGCCCGCCACCAGGAAGTTCGCCCTGCGCATGGAGGTGGCCGGTTGCTCCAGCCATCCTTCCGGCAAGCTCCAGCTCCACTCGCCCACCTGCGTGGCGGCCGGAGCGCTGGACATGGGCATGCGCGGGAAACGGTCCCGCGTCGTGGCATGCCAGCGAATGGGGTCCCTGCGCCCGTCCACCAGCCGTGTCTTCTGGATCGCTCGTTCGGAGGATCGTTCCCCCCTGCACCCCGTTGCCAGCAGGCCTAGCGCGACGATCCCGGTCACGAAGAGAGTTCGCGTCATCTTGTTGGTTTCTGGGCGCTCCTAGCGCCGAGGGATCCTGCCGGCTCCCGTGTTCGCCTCGATCGCATCCAACCCATCGCACCCAGGATATAGATCGAGGATGGGCCCGGCACCCGCGCATTTCGCCGATGATCTGAGGAGCATTCTTGGACACTCCTTCCCCCGGATTCCCCCCAGGCGTCCCCTGGTCGAGCCCCATCGTCCAAAGCCGCGAGGCGCCTTGAGCGAACCCGTCCAGGAGCTCCAGAGCGGCCCTTTCCGGGCCCGCTGGAGGGCTCAGGCCTTCTTGCGAACCGATCTCGTTCCCGCGGAGCGGCCTTCCGGGAGCCCATCGAGCAGGGCCACGACGCGCTTGGGGGCCACCGCCCGGAAGCTCTCCTCGATCCACTCGCCCAGGGTCCCCAGGGGCACCTTCTCGGCAGGTCCGAAGCGGGCCGTGACCCAGCCACTCTTCCCCAGACCGTAGCCCGTCGGCTCGGTGAACGGCAGAAGCAGAGCCTCGCGCTGGCTCTGGGGCAGCTTCACCGAGAGGCTCAACCCCTCCGCCGTGGCCCCCAGGAACAGGAAGACCTTCCCACGGACCTTCATCGCGGTCTCGCCCCACGGATGATCCTCCGTGGCCTCGGGAAAGGTCGCCGCCATGTCTCGAAGGCGCTCGACCTGCCTACGGGTCTGGGGGCCGGGGGTCGTGCGAGAACCCATACCGAGATCCTCCCAACCGACGCCGACCTTGGCAACGGCCAGGCCTACCCGGGGCGCACGATCAACCCCTCCCCGGTGTGCCCACTGAGGACGATCTCCAGCGGTTCCTCGAAGCGCAGCCAGCGCACGCACCCCCTTTCCTCTGCGAACGGAGCCTCCAGCAGCCAGTCCCAGTCGAGGTAGCCTTCCCCCAGGTCGGGATTGACGGTCAGGTACCCCACGCCCGCGGAACTCAGGTTCTGGAAGAAGTGGGTCCCCTGGGAAGGCTCGACCTTCAGGTCCGGCAGGCCCGCTTCCACGATGACACGTGCTCCGGCGATCTGATTCCAGCTCACCCCGATCCCCAGGCTCGGATCCGAGGAGCCCCAGCGCCCCACACCGACCAGGAGGTACGGCCGCCTCGCTCGACGCAGGATGCCGTCGAATCGCGCGACGTCCTGGGCCGTCTCGGCGCTCCGGAGGCGATCGAAACGCCGTACGTTCACGACGATCGCATCGCGCACGTCTTCGATGACACCGTTCCCCAGGACCCGAGAACTGCGGCAAAGCACGCGCTCCTCTTCCACGGGGCCGATGCGAACCTGCTCCATCTCCTGGGAGAGAGCCAGAGGGCGGAGCTGGAGAAAGCCGAAGGAAGGCCGCGCCTGTCCCTGTCCCAGGTTCCCCGCGAACTCGATCTCCACGGGAGCCCCGGTCGCCTCGGCGCAGGTGCCCAAGAGCCTTTGGAGAATCGCGGCGAGGGGATAGGCGTCGTGCTTGAGCACCTGGGCAAAGCTCACCAGGCGTACCCCCGAACGAGCGATACCGTCCACGATCGCGTCGTGCTCGGGGACCCAGGTCGAGCCCAGCCAGGCCAAGGTCCCGTCTTTCTCCGCCTCTTCCAGGGGATAGCGCTGCACCGCTGCCAAGGCGCCACCGGGGTTTCCACGGCTCAGGTCCAGGGCATGAAACTCCTTCTGTGAGTTGTCGAGAGCGTCCCGCGTGGACGCGAAGCTCAGGTTCTGCCGCGGGTAGCGCGGAGAGAACCGCAGGCAGGAGAGGCCGCTCACGACGGTGCGCCCCAGACCCAGGGCTACGGCCGCGACTCCGTCTTCGGGAGCTTGCCCCGGCTCCGGGTAGTAATTGTAGGAGCGGGCCGTCCCGGCGAAGTCGGGATAGAAGCGATCCCCCCGCTGCACGCCGACCAGCTCCTGGATCATGACCGCCATCTTCTCTTCCTCCAGGCGATAGGACGTCATCTCCAGGTACCCCTTGGCCCTGGCAGTGAAGACGGAGGCGTAGACCGACTTGATGGCAGCGAGCAGCTGGCGCCAACGTACGTCCAGGTCCGGATCGTTGTTGGGAAGCATGAACGTCTGGTAGACGCCGGCGAAGGGTTGGGAGAGGGAGTCCTCCAGCAGGCTGGAGGAGCGCACGGCCAGTGGGTACTTGACCTGCTGCAGGAAGCTGCGCAGGTCCCCCACCGCGCTACGCGGAAAGGGTGCATCCAGGCAGCGCTTCAGGATCTCCTCGTCGGGATTCTTGCCGGAGGCATAGTCCCGCAGTCCCAGCTGCTCGAAGAACTCGTCGAAGACCTGGGTCCCCACGACGACGGACGGGGGCACGTAGATGTCGACCTCCGGAAAGGCCAGGTCCACGGCGGCGTTCTGCAACATGCGGTTGGCAAAGGCGACCCCCCGCGCCTTGCCCCCCAGGGATCCGCCACCGATGCGGGTAATGCTGAAGGTCGGCTCGAAGGTCTCGCGGTTGAAGTCCGCCAGGACGCTGCGGTGGCGCTCCAACCTGGCCGCGGCGAACATCTCCAGCAGGTACCTGCGCAGGTGCTCGTTGCTCTCGAAGTCCTCCCGGTTTCGAGGCCGCAGGCGCTCCGCGAGGGCGAACTCGGTGCGGGCCTTGAGCCAGTTCGAGAAGTGATGCCGCTCGGCGTGGTACGCCAGGGACTCTCCGGGAACCGTCGCCAGCTTGGCGGCCATGCTGTCCAGATCCTCGGCCCGGTCGACCTCTTCCCCACCGGGGAGCCGGAAGATGAAGGCCCCGAAACCGAAGCGCTGCACGAGCAGGTGCCGGAGCTGGTGAAGCAGCTTGGCCGAGCCTTTCAAGAGGAAGGAGGCCTGGAGGTCGCGCGCCAGCTCCTCGTTGGCCGGGTTCGACGATTGCAGCACGAGCCGCATGTCGGGGCGCTCCTTGCGGATGCGCGCGCACAGCTCGATGCCCGCCGAGGGGCTCAGCTTCCCCCCCCGCGGAAACTCGACGTCCGAGATCAGCCCGAGGATCTGGTCCCCGTAGGCCTCGAAGTACTCCCAGGCCTCTTCGTAGGAGCTGCACAAGAGCACCTTGGGCCTGGCCCGCATGCGCATCATCTTCTGGGCGAGGTTGAGACTCTCCGAGAGCAGCCGGTGCGTGTGCTGAAAGAGCTCCGTGTAGATGGCCGGCAGGAACGACGAGTAGTAGCGGGCGTTGTCCTCGACGACGAGGATGGCCGGTACGCCGCCGACGCCGGTGTCGTGGGCCACGTTGTGCTTGTCTTCCACGGACTTGACCATGGCCAGGAGCAGGCGCACGTCCCCTTGCCACAGAAAGACGCGCTCCAGGTGCTCGGGCTGCTTCGCGCTCGAGAAGTCGCTCAGATCTCGATTGGTGAACGCGAGGGCGACCACGGGCACCCGATGTCCCAGCTCCTGCATGCGCGAGGCGAACTCCTCAGCGTCGGTCTCCCCCAGGAGCAGGCTGCAGACCACCAGGTCGAACGGCTTGTCGCCCCCGACGGCCTCGAGGGCCTCGGCAGGTCCGGACACCTGCACCAGGTCCGGCACCTGGGCCAGGTTCAGGTCGACGAACTGGCTCAGGAGGCTCTCGTGGAGATGCCCCTCCTCCGACATGATGAAGGAGTCGTAGAGACTGGTGACGAGCAGGATGCGCTGCACCCTGTTCTGCATCAGCTCGTGAAAGCTTCGCAGCCCCTTGCGCTTCGTCCCCAAGCCGCAGGCCTCAGAATCCATCTCTCCCCAAGCTAGCCGCGCCCGGGGGCCTTCGCAATCGTAGCGGGGAGCTCCCCCGCGGTAGGATTCAGACGATGCCCTGGTCCAGCATCGAATCGGCGACCTTCATGAAGCCCGCGATGTTGGCCCCGTCCACATAGTTCCCCGGCGCGTCGAACCGTTCCGCAGCCTCCAGGCAAGCGCTGTGGATATCGGCCATGATCACCTGCAGCCGCTGATCCACCTCTTCGCGGTGCCAGCTGTAACGCATGCTGTTCTGGGCCATTTCCAGCCCCGAGACAGCGACGCCCCCCGCGTTGGCCGCCTTACCCGGCCCGTAGAGGATCTTGGCGGCCACGAAGCGCTCCACACCCTCCGCGGACGTCGGCATGTTCGCTCCCTCGCTGACCACGAAGACCTTGTTCGCGAGCATGGTCGCGGCGTCCTTGGCGTTGATCTCGTTCTGGGTTGCGCACGGAAAGGCGCAGTCGGCCGGGTGGCTCCACAGGGGGTTGTGGTCCTTGGAAAGGTCGGTCTCCGTGAAGGTACTGGCGGGAAACTTCTCCGCGTACTCACGGATACGGCCGCGACGCTTGTTCTTCAGGTCCATCACGAAAGCCAGCTTCTCGGCGTCGATCCCGTCCGGATCATGTATGTAGCCGCTCGAATCGGACAGGGTGATGGCCTTGGCTCCGAGCTCGATCAGCTTTTCCACGGCGTACTGCGCCACGTTGCCGCTGCCCGAGACCAGACACTTCTTGCCCTTCAGCGAATCCCCGCGGGTCGCCAGCATCTCTTTCGCGAAGTAGACCACGCCATAACCCGTGGCCTCGGGCCGAATCAGCGACCCCCCCCAGTGGATCCCTTTGCCCGTGAGCACCCCGGTAAACTCGTTGACGACGCGCTTGTACTGGCCGAACAGGTATCCGATCTCACGGCCGCCCACGCCGATGTCGCCCGCGGGGACGTCGGTGTTGGGACCGATGTGTCGCTGCAGCTCCGTCATGAAGCTCTGACAGAAGCGCATGACCTCCTGATCGCTACGCCCCTTCGGATTGAAGTCCGAGCCCCCTTTCCCACCGCCCATGGGCAGGGTCGTGAGCGAGTTCTTGAAGACCTGCTCGAAGGCCAGGAACTTCAGGATCCCCAGGTTCACCGAAGGATGGAAGCGCAGGCCTCCCTTGTAGGGGCCGATGGCGCTGTTCATCTCGATGCGGAAGCCTCGATTGACGTGCACGCTGCCCTGATCGTCCACCCACGGAACCCGGAACATGACGACGCGTTCCGGCTCGATCATCCGTTCCAGGATGCGCGCGCTGCGGTATTCCGGATGGCGGTCCAGCACGGACACGAGGGACTCCGCCACTTCCTTGACCGCTTGGTGAAACTCCGGCTCAGCAGGATTCTTGGCCGTGACGTCTTCCATCAAAGCCGCGACGTGATTGTTCATCCGTGTCTTCCTTGCCGATCCTTGGCGGCGCTCTCCGGGGGCGCCGGGCCGCGACGAGTCTGTTCGGCCGGGATCATAACCGCCCCTGGCTCGGCGTCCATCACGCCCTCGGCGCCTCAGCGTGCAAACAGGGCACGCCCCAGGGCTCGGGTGTGGTCGGGCCCCGTGCGACAGCAGCCCCCGATCAAGCGGGCCCCCTTGGACCACCAGAGCTCGGCTTCCTCGACAAAGCCCCCTATCGACGAGGGCCCGCACCAGGCCCGTCGGGACGGATCGTAGCTCTCGCCCGAGTTGGGGTAGGCCAGGAGAGGCAAGCGCCCCAGCTCGGTCCCCATCGCCTCCAGCAACGAGCCCACGTGGACCGGCGCGCTGCAGTTCACACCGAAGGCGACCATCGTGGGCAGGCCCTGCAACCAGCGGGCCACCCTCGCGACCGGGGTGCCATCGACCATGCGCTCACCGTCCTTGCAGGCGAGCGCCATCCACGTCGGAGCCCCACTGCGACGACTCAACTCGGCCAGCACCTGCACTTCCGCGAAGCTCGGAATCGTCTCGCAGGCCATGAGGTCGGGGCCGCACGTCAAGAGCAGCTCCCAGCGCGGCGCATGGAACTCCATCAGCGCCTCACGGGAGAGGCCGTAGTCGCCCCGGTACTCGGAGCCGTCCGCCAGGTAGGCTCCGTAGGGCCCCACGCTGGCCGCCACGAGAGGCGCGGGGCCATGCCGACCGGGTGCTGCATCGGAGCAAGCCCGGCGGGCGAGGTCGATCGCCAGCCGGAACACGCGCTCCGACTCGACCCGCCCCAGCCCGGCCTGCTCGAAGCCCGGCAGACTGGCCTGGTAGGTGGCCGTGACCAGCACGTCGGCTCCGGCCTCGAGGTACGAGCGGTGCACCTCGAGGATGGCCTCGGGAGCGGACGTCAGAAGCCGCGCCGACCAGAGTTCCGATTCCAGGACATGCCCGCGGCGCTCGAGCTCCGTGGCCAGCCCGCCGTCCAGCAGCAAGCCTCTCTGGAGCTCGAAGAACGGCCGTAAGAGGTCGGCAACGTCTGCGGGCCACTCCGGCCCAGCTTGGCCGCGCACGTTCATTCCCGCAGGAACTGGAACCCTCGCATGGAGGTCTGATCGCGCTTGACGAAGACCACGTGACGATCCGCCAGGATGCCGCGCAGGTACTCCTCCCAGGCCTCACGCCCGGGGGGGCCCACCTGCCCGCTCGCCGTGCGGAACTCGAAGTTCAGGAGGGGTAGGGTCTGCTCCCCCTCCTCCTCGAGCAAGGGGAACGACTTTTGCCCGGAGGGGCAGCTGTTGGTCTCGACGACGAGCTTCTGCCGGACTCCGTTCTCGGTGCTGACGTTGAAGATGTCCGTCCCCGACCAGCGGAAGTAGCGCGGGGGCGTGGTGAGGACCTCGCGCAGCACGTCGGGCGACGCCAGTTCCGCGTGAATCGCCTCGATACGGCTTTCGTTGGTGAAGATGTCGGCCTCGATGTCGGCCACCTTGCGGTAGGGAAACCGACGCTTTCGTTTGGTTGTGTCGCCCGCGGTGCGTTTGCGCGCCGGGGCCGTCTTGCGCC